>CAYOEI010000221.1:0-2889 GCA_964402825.1 uncultured Hyphomicrobiaceae bacterium | reverse complement strand
ATATAGGATCTGGTTTCAGAGGAGTTCATTGGCCCTAGGTGATAAGTGGCGGCAACTCTTTGTCGCAATTGTTGCATATCTTTACCAAGCAGAGTTTTCCTAAACTCTGGTTGGCCAAGCAAGAATGTTTGTAGTAAGGGTCTTTTATCTGTTTGATAGTTGGACAGCATTCTCAACTCTTCCACTGTGTGTGAAGAAAGGTTTTGAGCTTCATCTACCACTAGAAGCGCACGCTTTGCATTCTGATCGCACTGATGAAGGAATTTTTCAATTCCGATTAGTAGAGAGGCCTTGGAAAGGTTCTCAAAAGGAAGCCCAAAAGCCGCAGATACTATTCTCAATGTATCGTCTGAATTAAGACCGGTATTAGCTATTTGTGCAGCAACGATTTTTTCAGATTCCATTTTCTTGAAAAGATTGCGCACCAAGGTGGTTTTTCCTGCACCGACTTCACCTGTAATAATGATGAAGCCCTCTTCTTGTGCCATCCCATATTCAAGGTAGGCCATGGCACGCTTGTGGCCCGCGCTGCCATAAAAGAAATCTGGATCAGGTTGCAGTTGAAACGGCTTTGCGCTGAGATGATAGAACGATGTGTACATACTAGAATCTATGGGCCAGAGAGGCCGTAAACCTATTCTCTGTAAACTCCGCAAAGGGATTGTTAGAAGTTCTATCACGAAGACGATAGGCAAGAAAACCGAAAGTGCGTTCCGATAATCGCCTTGATACAACAAGCCTCAACATTTTTTCTTCGTCTTTTCTGAAGAGAGTAGGAAACTCGATGTGTCTATATAGGAGATTCATACTGAAACGGGTGCGAGCAGAAATTTTATGACTCCATGTACCGTTGACACCATATTGTTTTACGTTTGTTTGGAATTGACTTCCAAGGAGTCCGGTATTTTGAAGTAGTAGGTTATCATTATCTAGAGGGGTACGCCTTTGGTGAAATCCCCTGACTACGATGGTATTTTTTGTAGTATTAAAGCCCACGGACGATTCAAAACTCTTCTGTAGGAAGAATCGGTTGGTGAGGAAGCCCGCAGGGCCCGCAAGAGAGCCCGGGAGTCCAAGCTCTAATAAGAGAATTTGGGCGGCATCCGCAATATCTGCAGGATCGGTACCTGGTGGGGCTTGGGCCGTTAAAAGACTAGTCAGAAGATCTAAAGTGCTTCCTACCCCATCAATATTTAATATATTCCAGGCGCTTCTAAGATCTTCTCTGTAAGAGGCGTGTATTGCCGTTATGCGCCTGCGATGTTCGAGTTTAAAATAATATGTATCACCAAAGAACCTTTGCCCGAAAGATGCCTCTAGATTAGTTCTTTTGTTTGGAAGCCAGACAAAACCAGCTGACCACCTAACACCCTTCGGTTTTTCTCCACCAGCTCCACCAAAGTTATTATCTTCGTATCCCCCAGTTCCTGTTAGGCCGAAGCGTCGCGTTATATTATATTGAACATTGCCAATCCCAGTTTCTATTTTGACAGAATCGGGTCTTCGATCGAAATCAATATCCTGTCTGGCATAATTTAGGCCCCATTCTAGAGTCCTGAAGTCAGTGCCACTGATCAAAGAAACATGGTAGGTGTGAGCCTGGCTATTAAAAAACGAATTTGAAATACTCGAATTGGTAAAAATACGCGCATAGCGGATCTCCGTTGATGCCAAATTCCCGAAATGCTGGCGCACATAGGGGCTGACGGTATATATCTGTACATCTTGAAGGTTGCCTGTGATATTGGCGTCGTCTCCCTGTGGGAGAAGGAGGGATTGGTTTTGTTGTCGCATCATTACGTTCCCATCGACGAAAAAAAGATCCTTGATTACTTCTCCAGTATTTTTCGTATTTAGTAGGACTGTAGTTCTGTTTCGGTCACTATTACTTGCGTAGATGATATTCCTCAATCTGAAATCAGTCTCACTTTCAAAGCGGCGTGATGTGAACCTAGAATATACTCCAGGGATGAGTCGAGTAATGAAATCGGCCTCTTTTCTCTCACTTGATAAGGTTACATTGTCAGTAAAGATCAGATCGACTCGCGCATTGGGTTCGAATAACCATTCATATGCATCAGACTTAGGTGAGAATAACAGTAACGCTGCGGCAGTAAAGTAAGTGGCCAGGAATAATAAAGCTCCACGGTGGTGACTATTTTTATTGGTCGGGTTCGTAAGTAACATACAAATCTTTGTCAGAGAATGGTCTTGCTTTGTTATGCATCAGACTTAGGTGAGAATAACAGTAACGCTGCTGCAGTTCAGCTACAAGCGTGAACCAAAAACTATAGCAAGCAGTTATAACGTAAATTAGAAGAAACTTTCTGGTATAACCAGAACATCCCCCTGGCGCATAGTTACGTTTGCCGATATATCGCCATCTCTGATTAGATCCTCCAATCGGACGCTTAACTGCTCCTCTTCTCCATCCGTGGTACGAATGATTCTAGAACCGTTGCCATCGGCAAAATCTGTGAGACCACCTACTGCAATCATAACGTCCATTACAGTCATTTTCTCGCGATAGGGTAGAGCTTGGGGCTCTTGAGCTTCACCTACAACCCGGATTTGTTCACTATATGGCCCAATAAATCTTTTCACGATAACTGTTACAACTGGTTGCTGAATATACTTGGACAGTGTTTCTTCAATATCTCGTGCCAATTGTGTTGAATTTTTTCCGCTAGCCGGGAGATCTTCTACCAAGGGGGTCGTTATTTTTCCATCCGGACGAACAGGAACTATCATGGAAACTTCCGGATTGCGCCAGACAATAATATCTATTTCGTCACCGGGGCCAATTATATAGTCGTGTTCAGCGATTTCTACATTTTCAGCAGGCGGATACTGCGTCTGCCAAGGCCAATGAAGGCTCGAGCAACCACT
>CAYOEI010000220.1:0-3711 GCA_964402825.1 uncultured Hyphomicrobiaceae bacterium | reverse complement strand
ATTGACTTTTAACGGAGGCCGCTCCGCTTTGGAGTAATCGATGGCTGCCAGCCGCTGCCGGGGTTTATCTTTTTTGCCTAATCTGCCGCACCCGGCAGTGAGGGCAATGATTGCCACGCCGGTCATAAGCTTCCATGCGATGCGATGACGCAGGCACCGCGCTGTACCCTGCCATTTGACCATGACTGTCCTTCCGGCCCGATGGGCCGTCTCCTGTTGTGTAACCGTATTATTCCGGCACACTGGTCAAGAAAGGATTAACCATGATGAACTGAAATTTGCTCTAGCAGGCATTGTCGCGCTCGGACATTTCCCTCTCCCCTGCTTGCGTCCATTCCTTGAGCCGCGCAAGGGACAGAATTTTATCGCAATAGGTTTGGCAGGCGCCGTCATCGCCGTGGGCGGCAAGGTCGACGCCATAGGTGCGAAAGCGCGAAGTGACTGGTGCGAACATCGCATCAGCCGCGCAGAAATCACCAAATAAAAAATCGCCGCCGGAGCCATAAGTCTCACGGCACATGCGCCAGACATCGACTATCCGAGTGACGTCGCGGGCAACGCCCTCAATGACAACCTCGACAGGCTTTGAGCTGACCATATCCATAGGCATTTCCGAGCGCAGGGTGTCGAACCCTGAATGCATCTCGGCGCTGACAGCACGCGCCATAGTGCGTGCCTTGCGCTCTTTTGGCCAGATGGCGAGCCCGGTATGGCTCTCGGCCAAATATTCAATGATAGCGAGCGTATCCCAGATCGTAAGATTGTCCGTATTGAGCACGGGGACCTTACCCGATGGAGAATGTTCCAGTATGCGCGCCCGCGCACCTGGCCGGTAGATATCGACATTGATCTCTTCGAACGGAATCGCGAACATGCGCATCACCAGCCACGGGCGCAAACTCCAGGATGAATAGTTTTTATCACCCACAACCAGCTGGTATTCGATTTTGCTCATTCATCCCTCCCCATTGTTTTTGCCGCGGCTCCTTGTCATACAGACGAATTATCCAGGGTCGCGTTTTAAAGATGATAAGGCGTCAGCCGTTATGAGCAAATCAAAGTCAAAAAACCCCAACGCCTTGCCGGCGTGTTTTCTCGGATCAGGGACGCGCACAAATACCAGACCTGTCTGGCTCGCAAGATCCGATACGCTGAAGAAAGATTTGCAAGCCCTGCCTCGCGCTCAAGCCAAATGGGTGAGGGAGAGGGATTGGAAGGCAGGCGCCGGGTCGGTGATCCTGTTGCCGGATGATGGCGGTGCAATTGCCGGCGCCGTGCTCGGGCTTGGCAGTGAGGAAGACCCCGCCCGGGTGACCATGCTGGCAGGGGCTTTGCCCAAGGCGCTTCCCAAGGGGGATTATCACTTTGAGAGCGCACCCCAGGACAGCGAGCTGGTGTCGCTGGCATGGGCCATGGGGAGCTATAGTTTTACGCGTTACAAGACGAATGGTGATGGGTCCTCAAATAGCGAAGCGATAGGACAAACAAACACGTCCTTAAATAGCGAAGCGGTAGGACAAACAAACAACTCGAATCGCCGGCTGGTGTTACCGAAGGGCGTGGATGCGGTCCGGCTGTCCTCGATTGTGGATGCGGTGATGCTTGGGCGCGATCTTATCAACACGCCGGCAAATGATCTCGGGCCGGCTGAGTTGGAGCAGGCGGCGCGCAAGCTGGCGCGCGGCCATGGCGCAAAGTTCAAGGTCATCACCGGTGACGCGCTGCTCAAAAAGAACTTTCCGCTCATTCATGCAGTAGGGCGGGCGAGCGACCGCGCGCCGCGGCTTATAGATTTCACCTGGGGCCCCGCCCGTGCGCCAAAACTGACGCTGGTGGGCAAGGGCATCACTTATGATACTGGCGGGCTATCCCTGAAGCCGACATCAGGAATGGTGTTGATGAAAAAGGACATGGGCGGGGCGGCTTCCGTTCTGGCGCTGGCGTCGATGATTATGGCGGCAAAGTTGAATGTGCGCCTGCGCGTTCTCATTCCTGCCGCCGACAACAATGTTTCGGCCAATTCCTTCCGGCCGGGAGACGTGCTTCCCAGCCGGAATGGCATGAGCGTGGAGATTGGCAATACGGACGCCGAAGGGCGTCTCGTTCTGGCCGACGCCCTGGCATTGGCCGATGAGGAGAAGCCTGATTATCTGGTGACCATGGCGACGCTGACAGGCGCCGCGCGGGTCGCGCTGGGGCCGGATTTGCCGCCCTTCTACTGCACGGATGATGCATTTGCGGATGTGGTTCTTGAGTGCGGAACCAAGCTGGACGACCCGCTATGGCGGATGCCGTTCTGGGCGCCTTATGACGCGTCACTCAAAGGCAAGGTGGGCGATGTGAACCACATCTCCAGCGGGCCATTCGCCGGGTCGGTGACGGCGGCGCTGTTTCTTAAGCGGTTCGTTTCGAATGCAACCCGCTATGCCCATGTGGATATGTATGGCTGGGTGCCGCGCGCCAAACCGGGACGGCCTGAAGGCGGCGAGCCGCAGGTCGCGCGCGCGTTATTTAAGGCCTTCGAGGGGCAACTCAAATAATGGAAGCTGACAGTCCCGACAGACGCGTGCCCGATAAACGCATAAATGCCTATCGCGATGACCTTGCAGCTGAAAGTCTGCGCGCGAAGGTGGACGTACCGAACTATACCAAAGGGGAAATGCGCCAGGTCGTGGCCGCCGCCGCGCCGCTGCGCCATGCGCCGCGCTTCGATGCTGTCCTGAAGACGCAAGTCCTTCATGGTGAGAGCGTCGTTGTTTATGACGAAAACGAAGGCTGGGCCTGGGCGCAGGCCGACCGTGATGCCTATGTGGGCTATATCCCGAGCGATGCACTTAAAAATGAGATCACCACGCCCACGCACCGTGTGAGCGCGCTGTGCACCCACATTTATCCAGCCCCCGACATCAAGGTTCCGCCGCTCGATCTGCTCTCCATGAATGCTCATCTTTCCGTCGCCGAGGAGATGGGTAGCTTTTCGAAGCTCACCGATGGCCGCTTCGCGCTTGCATCGCATCTCGTGCCAGTTGCTAACGTTGCGAAGGACTTTGTGAGTGTCGCGCAAAAATTTCTTGGCATTCCATATCTGTGGGGAGGGCGCACCAGTAGTGGCCTCGATTGTTCCGCGCTCATTCAGCTATCCCTGCAAAGCGCCGGTATAGCCTGCCCGCGTGATGCCGATATGCAGGAAGCCGCACTTGGCACAGCGTTGCCCGATCCTCACGACCAAAGCGCCTATGCCCGCGGTGATCTCATATTCTGGAGCGGACATGTGGGGGTTATGCTCGATGAGACCCGATTGCTGCATGCCAATGCCCATCACATGGCGACGGCGATTGAGCCGGTGGGGCAAGCAATTGCACGCATCGCAGATACCGAAGGGCAGGTTACCTCGGTGCGCCGCGGCGCTGACGATACGGAACAAAAAAATTGAATTGGTGCATCGGGCCTGCGTGCATGGCACATTGTACTAAATCGATTTTGTCGAATTCCTGCCAAGCGAAGAAATGCGTATCCTCGTGGAGGAAGACCTCAATGATCCGACATTCAATATCGCTCGCAACCCTTTCCCTTTCCCTGGCCTTTGGCTTGATCGCGCTGTCAGGCACGGTCCGTGCGGCATCCCCGAGCTTCAATTGCGGCGCACGGCTCAACGCAACTGAGGTGCGCATCTGCACCAATCCAACGCTCGTCGATCTTGATCGTAGAATG
>CAYOEI010000219.1:0-2772 GCA_964402825.1 uncultured Hyphomicrobiaceae bacterium | reverse complement strand
GGACATAATTCACTTATGGATTGTAATGGGCAGCCCAAAACTAATTCTCATTTATTATCAAGGGTTAAGAGAGGGTCAGGCAGCAGCAGAAGGTAATTGTTAAGAATCCCAACGCTTAGACGCAGCGTTCCGGGCGATCTCCGCAAGCTTGATGGTTGCAGTTTTTAAATCACTGGAGCGTTTCTGGCCTTTGGGGCTGTAGGTATGTTCAGCCCTTTTGAACTTTGCTTGATATGACTGCCAAACCAAGTGGCCGGCTTCAATGTCCTCGTAACTTGCGTCACTACACTCAAGATAGGACCGCAACTCGGGCCAAGTTTGAACATCTGGCAATTCTGGATCTGCCCGCGCGTCGATCACAAAGTCACCTTGTCGGTTATCGCGCACTTGTCGGTTCGCAATATACTCTTTGAATGTCATGGCTATTCCTACATGCTTACCGCTAAGCATATAAGAATTGCCCAGGAGGTTCGAGGGGGGGTCAAGATGGAAAGATTTCAAACTGAGACTCTACCAAGCAAGGTGGGTTGCCGATTGACGGCTTTTCCTCGTTTCGTCAGCTACAGAAATGTCCGCTTTGGGTCATTAGCGGACATTAGGCAGGGTAGCGTTTTATGTCCGCTTTACCCCCGAAAGCGGACATCAAACTGAATGAGCGAAAACGTCTAACGATGACCCGACCTCGTTCCTCAAGAGCAAAATATGCTCCAGTTGATGCCGGTTAGCTTATCTGGTGTTAACCACTGCTGGGAGCAGGATTGCAATCTAACCAGATACTTCGCTAGTCTGGGCCTCAACGAGGAGGTCTTTCTTCTATTAAGGGAAAGATCGAAATGACGTTCCAACCAGTACCCTGCGTAACCGGCGCATTGGCACTTTGCCTATTGGCAGTGCCAGCAGTAGCTGGCGGTGATCCTGATTACCGCAATTATGGCCACGGACCTTCATACAAGGACGGCACCACGTACCAACCGCCGGAGCGGCAGTATGCACCCCGACCGTCGAGGCAACAGCATATACACCAACAGTCGAAGCAACGACGTGCACACCGACGGTCGAGGCAACAGCATGTACACCAACAGCCACGACCGCAGCGCGTATACCAGCAGGCCCCCCAACAGCGCGTATACCAACAGCCTAGCCATTACACACCTTCCTACGCATCCTATCCTTCGTATCAGCAATATTATTACGTCTATCCAGCCACTAGCGTGCCGACTTACCACTACGGATACAGCTATCCCAGTTACCGTAATTCTTATTGCAATTGTTACCGTCGAAGATGTCGCTGATATGTCACGGCAACCTAGTGGAGGCCAAATTTAGTTCTGACGGCTAATGTCCGCTTTGGGTCATAAGCAGACATTCTGAGGGGTCGCAATCTATGTCCGCTATGCCCCCGAAAGCGGACATTATTCCGCACTGCATCAAATGTCTGCTTTTAGCCATTAGCGGACATTGGTTGAGACTTATTTGCCGCTAATTTTCCCAAGACCATACCTCCCATCTTGGTGCCCAGGAGCAACTCTAAAATTGCATTCGATCACTCATTTTCAGCAAATATTAAGAACAAAGTGTCAGCAGATTTTAAGAACTAAGAGTTAGGCTGTTGTCAGAGTTTACTGCAATCTGGGCCCGCATTCTCAACTCATAAAAAACTCCGCGACCGCCCATATTCGCCACCGGGAACAATGGTTGCCGGGAGTGCTGCATAAAGCTGTTTTTGAAATGAGTGGTTTAGGGTGAACGCCGTGTCCAAGAACTTTTCGAGCTCGTTCAGCAGGTTAAAATCATTTTTTTCCCACCAGGCCGGCAGTGTTGTGATCATTGCATCACTTGTCCTGCCTGTCCTTTTGGGTTTTGTTGGTTTTTCTTTGGATTATATCAGGGCCTATTCATTAAGAACGACCCTCCAAGGGGCCATCGACGCCGCGGTTCTGGCCGGCGTGAGTAGCTCTCAGGACCAGGAGCAGCAAATCAGCGCCGCCCAGGCCTTCTTCGATACCATCAGTAGTCAGCTAGAGCAGAGCGTCAGTGTCAGCTTTAACCACGACGGCGACAATCTCATCGGCACCGCGTCAACAACCATCGACACGACCATTCTCGGTATTTTGAGCATCGATGACATGGACGTGGGGGTTGAAGCGATCGCCACCGCTGCAGAGGTACATGGACCGCTCTGCTTTATGGCGATGCATCCCACGCGTAAACATACGCTTGAACTTAAAGACTCCGTATCGGTGATTGCACCTGATTGTAATATTTACGGCAATTCAAGCCACCCATATGACGTTGTCGATCCGCACAAGCCAGAAAACTATTTGATTGGGAAATCCGTTCAGGCCATTGGGTATGGTCATCATTATCTGGAGAATGTCATACCACCGCTGGAATATGCACCTGAGCTCATTCCAGATCCGCTTGCCAGCTTGAATATTCCAACACCTGGCGAGTGTGATTTCGACAACACGAAGGTAATCGGCGGTACTACCACGCTGCAACCAGGAACGTACTGCAAGGGCTTGGAGATCAAGAGCGGTGCGAACGTAACGCTCGCAACCGGCGTCTATATTATCACCGAGCAAAAGTTCATGATAAACAACTCGTCGCTTACGGGCGATGGGGTCACGATCGTACTCGCCGACGACAAAGCGAAGATCGATTGGAAGAGTAATTCAGAGATCCATTTGAGCGCGCCGAAAACAGGCCCCTACACCAGTATAGTCCTTATGGGACGGGAGTACGCAGAGCACAAGATCGACAAGGCCGTGA
>CAYOEI010000218.1:0-3667 GCA_964402825.1 uncultured Hyphomicrobiaceae bacterium | reverse complement strand
TGGTCGGACCGGCGGGGGTTTGACTCTCTGGTGCAAACCGCAAGCGGCATCAACCACGGCGAAGCTCAGGCCGCCGGTATAGAGGGGCCAAAGGAGCTGCCCTGTCAGGCGCTCGATCATGCGGCCGGATATCTGATGGCATTCGGTGTGATGATGGCTCTCAATCGCCGGGAGAGGGAAGGAGGATCATGGCTGGTGCGCGGCTCGCTGGCGCAGACCGGGCGCTGGCTGCGGCAACTGGGGCGGGTCGAGGGAGGTCTTGCCTGCGCGGATCCTGACTTTGACGATATCCAGGATCTGGTGGAGCAGAGCCAAAGCGGCTTTGGCGAACTTAGTACGATCCGCCATGCCGCGAAAATGTCAGTGACACCGCCGGGCTGGGCGCGCCCTTCAGTTCCACTGGGGACACATCCGCCAATCTGGCCCACATAAGTCTTTCAGGGACCGAGATCTTGCCTCGACTGATCCACTCCTCTAACTCATCATTCCATGTACGAAGTTGTTCTCATCGTCGCGCCGGTTTTCGGGCTTATTGCGCTCGGCTATTGCCTTGCGCGCTACGGTATCCTGAGCAAGGACGCCGGAAAGGGATTGGCCGAATTCGTCTACAACATTGCCGTGCCAGCCTTGCTGTTTCGCATGATGGTGACGGCACAGCCGGCGGAAGGCGCTTCACCAATTGCGCTCTGGAGTACTTATTTCGGTTCAGCCGGGGTTATCTGGTTATTGGCAGTGCTCATCACCCATTATCTGTTGCGCCGTCCGGGCCGTGATGGCGCCGTCATCGCCATGGGTTCGAACTTTGGCAACATAGTCATGCTCGGGATACCGCTGGCGCTTAATCGATTTGGCGCAGATGCCGCGACCCCGATTGCGATCATCATTTCGATCAGCACCCCCATCCACTGGTTTGCGGCGACATTGCATATTGAACTTGCCAGCGATCGCGAAGGTATGAGTTGGGGCAAGCAGGTAAAAGACCTGTTTCTCAATCTCATCAAAAACCCGCTGATCTTCGGTCTTGTTGCTGGTCTGCTCTGGCGCTGGACGGGCATTGGCCTGCATCCCATCCCTGATAAGATGATTTCGCTGCTGGGTCAGATGGCCATTCCAGGGTCGCTTGTGGCGCTGGGCCTGGGGCTCACCGGATTTAATCTCAAGGGTCAATTATCGGCGCTCATCACGATTTGCCTGCTGTCACTGCTGGTATTCCCGGCGATCGTCTGGGTGCTGGCATTCCACGTGCTTACGCTGCCGCCCGTCTGGGCCGGTGTGGCAGTGCTGTTCGCCGCCTGTCCGCCGGGCATCAACGCATTTTTATTCGCCAGCAAATACAAGACTGCCGAGGCGTCGATTTCGGCGGCAGTGGCCTTCGGTACGGTATTGTCGGTTATATCAGTCACCGTGATCCTTATTCTCCTGAGCAACCAAATGCCGTAAAACGTAGAGCATGTATGATTTCACAATCATTGGCGGGGGAATTTTGGGGCTCGCGACCGCCTACCGGCTGTTGCAGGAACGCCCCGGCGCAAGCCTCGTTCTTATTGAGAAAGAGCAGCGTCTCGCGCATCACCAGACGGGCCATAATTCCGGCGTCATCCATGCCGGGGTGTATTACACACCCGGCAGCCTTAAAGCGAAGCTGTGCAAAGAGGGCGCGGAGCGCACCATTCTCTTTTGCGAGGAGCAGGGCATCAAATATGAGCGCTGCGGCAAGCTCATTATCGCCACTGATGATGAGGAATCCGCGCGTCTAAAGGGCCTTGAGGAACGCGCTATCGCCAATGGTCTGGATTATGAAAATCTTTTCGCCGAAGCACTCGCCGAGATTGAGCCGAACGTGGCCGGTACGGCCGCGATGCTTATACCCGCAACCGGCATCGTGAACTACACGGATATCTGCACCTCCATGGCCGGGGTGATCGCCAAGGGCGGCGGCGAGATACGTCTTGGCGAGGCGGTTACCGGTATTGTCGAGAGCGACGCCGAGATCGTGGTGGAGACGAACAAGGGCGAAGTTACAGCGCGTACTCTCATCGTTTGCGCCGGGTTGCAGGGTGACCGGATGGCCATGATGGCCGGGATCGATATTGATTTCCGCGTCCTGCCTTTCCGGGGTGAGTATTACCAGGTGGCTGCGTCGCGCGGGGAGCTGGTGAAGCATCTGATTTATCCGGTCCCCGACCCGAGCCTGCCGTTTCTGGGCGTGCATCTCACCCGCATCATCGATGGCTCGCTCACCGTTGGGCCCAACGCCATGCTGTCGCTGGGGCGCGAAACCTATTCAGGTAATTATCCGGTGCCGGGTGATATGGCCGACATGATGTCTTTCCCGGGGTTCTACAAGCTGATGGCGCGCTTCGCTGCCGCCGGGCTGTACGAGATGCGCGGCTCGTTGTCCAAACGGGTTTATCTGGAGCGCTGCCGGAAATACTGCCCCTCGCTCCAGCTTGAGGATCTGCAGCCCATGGAAGCCGGTATTCGCGCACAGAGCGTCTCCAGCGATGGCGCGCTCATGGACGATTTTTTGTTTCTGGAAACTTCGCGCTCGCTGCATATGTGCAACGCGCCTTCGCCAGCCGCCACCTCGGCGCTGCCCATCGCCGATGAGATTGTATCGCGGGCCTTCAGGAAGGCGAATTAAGCGCTCACTGCGCTGCGGCGCTTTCAACATTTTCTAGAGTGCGGCGTTCTTCCAGGGCCTGGCGGACAATCTGGAACGATGACCACAGGAACAGTCCTGCCATGAATCCGGCGACAATCAGATCGGGCCACGCCGTCCCGCTCACCCATACTCCGGCCGCGGCGAACATCACGGCAATATTGCCCAATGCATCATTGCGCGAGCACAGCCACACCGAGCGCACATTGGCGTCGCCGTCGCGGTAGCGCAAAAGCAGCAGGACGCTTCCCACATTGGCGAGGAGCGCGAGAAAGCCGACAATCCCCATGACTTCGGCTTGCGGAACGCCAAGGATCAGGGTCTGGTAGAGGGTCGAGCCGAACACCCATAGCCCCATCGCGCCCAGGGAGAGACCCTTGAAGAGCGCGGCTGTCGCGCGGGTGCGCAGGGGCATGCCGATCACAAAAAGAGAAATCGCATAGGTGGCGGTATCGCCGAGAAAGTCGAGCGCGTCCGCTTGCAGCGCTTGCGATCCGGCGAGCGCGCCAGCCGTTATTTCAACACCAAACATAACGCCGTTGATGGCGATGACCGCCCACAAGGCGCGTTTGAATCCGCTCGATACACCGTCGAATTTCACATCGTGCTGGCAGCGAGTTCCGCTCATTTATTACCTCTTCGTTGTCCAGCAGTTTAAGTTTGTGCGCCCCAAATAGCTACATGGCAGATGCGCAGCTGGCCCTTGCGCTGGCGTTGCGGGGAAACAATTTCCTGACAATGGAACTGGGGGCCGTGTCCGCCGCGGCGCTGCTACCGGCAATAGGCGGCATGATATTTGGCCAAAAGATCCGGCAAAAACTGCCGGAACAGCTTTTTCGGCGGGTGTTTTTCACTTCATTGCTATTGCTCGGCGTTTATATCATCGCCAGCTCATTTAGCGGCTTCAGGTAGCGCCGCGTCACTTTTTCAACAGACCGCATTTGCGTTTTATTCCGT
Organism: uncultured Hyphomicrobiaceae bacterium; assembly: GCA_964402825.1. Lineage (GTDB taxonomy): Bacteria > Pseudomonadota > Alphaproteobacteria > Rhizobiales > Methyloligellaceae > UBA2767. The sequence continues at coordinate 48 of CAYOEI010000218.1, read as the reverse complement.
ATGGAAATTTGCCGGTAATCGCGGCGTCCTGTCCGGCGAATTGGACCA
>CAYOEI010000217.1:0-4877 GCA_964402825.1 uncultured Hyphomicrobiaceae bacterium | reverse complement strand
GATCAGCACCAAATCACACGGCTATGTTCGAACTACACGACATAAATTCGTTACTAAACAATCTGTTGGAGGTTGTTGATCTTGGCTTCATGGCGATGCCAACTATAATCTTCCTCTCAGCGGCGCTCGTATTATTTGGGGCTGGATTTCGAAAAACCTGGCTTTCATTCACCGGCATTTTCGTGATTTTTACATACTACTTCTTGATAAGAATATCCGAGATCGCATAGCGGGATATAGCTGATTTCCCGTGATCGGCTACCAAGGTCCCATCTCATAAACCTGGCTCCTTAATAAGAAACAGTTTGAGACTGGCCAAATGCGCGCTTGCCGTTATCCAGCGCAGGGGTGACCGACAGCATCGGCCCGATGCGCTCGATAATACGGCCAACTGTCGGTGCGGCATTGACGCCCGCGGTCGCGGAACCACCGGTTTCCTTCACACGCTGGGGCTCATCCAGAACGACCAGCACCAGATATTCCGGCGCATCCATCGGGAAGACGCCAAGGAAGGACGTTAGCAGTGCGGTGCGCGAATACCGCCCATTGACCACCTTCTCCGCCGTACCCGTTTTTCCGCCGACGCGATACCCTGCAATATTGGCCCGCTTGCCCGAGCCCTGCTGGACATTGAGCCTGAAAAGATAGCGCATCAGGTCGCTGGTCTGCAGTTTCATCACGCGTTTTGCATCATCTTGCGCTACGTCATTCGAGCGCGCCAAGAATGATGGCGTCACCTTGTATCCGCCATTGACGAGAGTCGCGGCCGCGCCCGCGAGTTGTAATGGCGTGACTGACAGGCCGTGGCCGAAGGCGATCGTCATGGTATTAACGCGCCGCCACGGTTTGGGAACAATCGGCGCTGCGGTACGGCTGAAATCCGTGTTCATCCGCTCCAGAAGCCCGAGTTTGCCCAGGAAAGCCTTATGTCTCTCGATGCCCATATCGAGAGCCATTTTCGCCGCTCCGATATTGGACGAATAGATGAATATCTCGGGCACGGAGAGCCAGCGGCGTTTGGCGTGAAAATCCTTGATCGTGAAGGAAGCCACTTTCAACGGCAGGCGCGCATCATAACCCTTGTCCAGAGACGTCACGCCAGCATCCAGTGCGCCGGCGGTGGTGAACATCTTGAACACCGAACCCAATTCATACACGCCTGATGTTATCCGGTTGTACCGGTTTTTTTTCAGCGCCTGCTTGCGCTGGTTCGGGTCATAGTCCGGCAGCGAAGAAAGCGCGACAATCTCTCCTGAATGGACATCCAGGACGATAGCGGCGGCGGCTTTCGCCTTGTAACGCTTCATAGCGCTGACAAGTTCTTCGCGCACCGCGTGCTGCACGGAGATATCCATGGCCAGACGTACGGGCTTCATTCTGGCGGCTTTGCGGCCGGTAACAGAGAGTGCGCCGGGAAGCGTGTCGATATAGGATTCCGCACCAGCTAAGCCGCGGTTATCGACATTGACAAGACCCAGAATATGCGAGGCCGTCGCACCCGCGGGATAAACCCGGCGGGGCTCCTGAATGAAATCGAGCCCCGGCAGGCCAAGTTCGTGAATTTGCGCTTGCTGCCGCGGAGCGAGTTCGCGGGCAATCCACAGGAATTTTCCGCCACTCGTAAGCTGCTTGCGAAGCGCTCTGGGTTTAATATCCGGCAAGACGCTGGCCAGCTGCTCCACCGTCGTATCTACGTCCGCAATTAAGCTGGGATTTGCGTAGAGCGAACCCGCCTGAATGTCGGTGGCCAGAATTCGACCCTTGCGATCAACTATGTCAGGCCGGTTAACCGCCGTGGACAAATTGCTCAGGCGCACGAAACCAGCGTCATCTCCGGCAAAGCTCAGATCAACCAGCCGCACCCCAATAGCGGCAAATGCAATGGCGAAACCGAGTGACAGAAAACCCGTCCGTGCGCGCGTTTTGGCCTTGTGCGGCGCATCGCGCCTGATAGTGAGATGATTGCGGATACCGCCCATCATTTTTTAAAGTCCCCCGACTGTATTTTTTATATTTATTTTCTAGCGCAACGCTGTCTTCAGGCGTGTTTCTGGACGAACCGGCTGACCCAGCATCCTGGCCGCCACGTCGGCTGGTGCGGGCTGGCGGATCGTCTCATATTGTCTTGCTGTCAGGAGTTGGCGCGCCTTGAGCGGCCGCAAACCCAGATGTTTGCGCGCCAGTCGCTCAATCCGTTTTGGGCGATTGAGATGGCTCCTCTCGGCCCGCAGAATCGCCACTGCATCACGTTCGCTCTTGATGGATTGCTTCAGATCCGCGACATGGACTACCAATACTTCGGATTGATATTTCTGTTCATAGATCACGAAGGCGAGCGCGACCACGCAGCCTGCGAGCATTAGATTGAATATACGCATTACTATTTATGACCCCAATACGCTATAGTGACCCCGGTAAAGTTTACGTAGTGTTTACGGCGAGTTTTGGCACTCCAAGCCCCTCAATTTGCACAGGAAATTCTGGTGAGCTGGTGCGCTCGCCCGCCCTAAGGCGCGCCGAACGTGAACGCGGGTTCCGCCGCACTTCATCCTTGCCCGGACTTACAGCCCGTCGATGCAGCAAACGAAAAGATGGTAGCCTCTCCGCTTGCAAACTCACCGGCGCATGACGCGATGGCCGGGCCGTTTTCCCCGCACGGCTGGCCAGAAATCGCTTCACAATCCGATCCTCAAGCGAATGGAAGGTCACGACTACAAGCCTTCCTCCCTCGCCAAGTAACCGCTCCGCCGCAACAAGCCCGCGGACCAGTTCATCCATTTCCCCATTCACATACAATCGCAATGCCTGAAAGGTGCGGGTTGCCGGATGTTTCTTGTCATCATGCCTGCGCCCCAGCACACCCGCCACAATGTCCGCCAGCTGTCCGGTGCGCTCGATCGCGCTTTCCTCGCGCATCGCAACGATGGCCCGCGCGATGGCCCGTGCGCGGCGCTCCTCTCCCAGAACCGAAATGATTTGCGCCAGATCACGCTCAGCGAGTGAATTCACCACATCGGCTGCGCTGACACCTTTCTGCGACATGCGCATATCAAGCGGCCCGTCGCGCTGAAATGAAAAACCCCGCGGGGCTTCATTCAGTTGCATCGAAGAAACACCCAGATCAAAGGTAATGCCGTCAGCGTGTGTAATGCCATTGGCGGCGGCGATGCCGGCCATATCGCCGAAGGCGCCCTGCACAAGGGTCAGACGCCCGGCTGATTGCTCCACCAGCTCGCGCCCGCCCGCGATTGCGTCCGGGTCCTTGTCGATGGCAAGCACAATACATTCAGCGCTCTCCAGCAAGGCCTGCGTATAGCCGCCCGCACCAAATGTCGTGTCGATATAGATGCCGTTCGCGCGAGGCTTCAGCGCGTCAATGACTTCGGGGAGCAGCACGGGTACGTGACGAACCGGTCCGCCAGCAGCACTGGTGCCCATAGTGCTGCGGTTCGTCATCGTTCCCGTGCTCCCTCAGCGTCACTCTGCTTAACTCCACCGGAGCCAAGCAATCGTTTGAATTCACTGAGTTTTTTTCTACCCTCGTTGAACTGGGCGCGGAATTTTTCGGGCTCCCAGATCTGAAATTTGTCTCCCAGCCCAACGAAGACCACCTTGGATGATAGCTGGGCGTGGTCGCAGAGCCGTTCTGGAATCTTGATGCGACCGTCCTGGTCAAGCGACATGATTTCGCTGGCGCCAAAAAGCGCCATCGCGAGATGGTCCCGCTCGTCGGAATACGGAGCGATGTTTTCGAGGAGGAGCTGAATCTTGCCGACAAGGCGCTGGCCACCCGCGTCCAGCGCAGAGTCATCCAGCGAGGGATAGCAATAGATGCCCTCAAAGCCGTCTTTGGCGAGGACTGTGCGAAACGAGACCGGGACGGAAACCCGTCCTTTGGCATCGATCTTATTTGTGTATGTGGACACAAACTGGTCCATCTCCCCCTGATTCTCCCTTCGGCTGCAACGCAAAAAAAACTATTTGCCGTCGGTGCGGCACCCCATGCCGCGGCCGCGTCCTGATGGATCATGGGGGCGGAGGAGAGGCAGCTGGTTTCCAGTGGCCTCAGAGGATTCCAGCTTGGCGCCTCTCCTCCGTCACCCCAATCCGAACGGGCAAATATGGGATAGCATGGGATATTATGGGCGTCAACGGGTGAAAATGGATAAAATAGGGTTAATCCGGGTTTAATTTCCACCCGAGCGATTTTTCTTAAAATTCCAGGACGCCGCTGGCGCGTTGTGCCGCCGGCGCCTTTTGCCGTGAACTCATTGTGACGCTGGCATGTTAAGGGCGCGTTGATGGCAACCGTATCTGCGCCCGTTACGGGGAGAGTGCAGGAGCTTTTCAGGAAAGCGTCTGGAGTTTTTTGGATTAAGCCATTCACACAATGTCTTGGCCCCGCCCTAAAGGGGGGCTAAACCAACAGACAAGATGAACCAAGCCGTTAAAATCCTGGCTCTGCTCGTTGTTGCAGTGCTCACCGCTTCTTGTTCAGGAGTGTATCAAAACTCCGATAAGGACGTGTCCTATGTGTCGCTGAGTGAGGGCGCAAACAAGGTGCGGCTTGCCTACAGGGACAAAGGATCGGGCAAACCGGTGCTGCTGCTGCACGGCTTCGGTGCAAGTTCATACACCTGGCGGCATGTGGAGCCTGCTCTGATTGCTTCGGGGCACCGGGTGCTCACGGTGGATTTGAAGGGTTTTGGCCTGTCTGACAAGCCGCTCGATGAAAACTATTCCATCTTCGATCAGGCCGCGCTCATTACCCAGTTCATCACCCGGTTGAAGCTGAAAGACCTCACCGTTGTCGGCCACTCGCTGGGCGGCGGCGTCACGCTCGTGCTGGCGCTGGAAAAGGACAAAAAGAAACGCAA
>CAYOEI010000216.1:0-2797 GCA_964402825.1 uncultured Hyphomicrobiaceae bacterium | reverse complement strand
TACACATGTACTCTCTCTCAAGGCACGTTCGATAACCACAGGCAAGGCAATAGATAACTTTACGTTCGTTGGGTTACAAGGAAATATCAAAATGTACATTGACCCTGAATCTCGAATCCCAGTTCAATTAAAGGGAGATTATAAAGGACTTGGTGAAGTAAATTTAAAGCTTCATCAAATGGTTCATCAATAGTTTTGATTGATCGCAGTAAGGTTAGTTATTTAGCCTTTATTGATTGAAGATATTTTTGTGCGAGCGTATTGAAAATATAAAAGCCATTTCGGAGTAAAGATAGGGCTCTCAAGTCATGCAGAGATAGCTCAAACTTGCTATAAACAGCTCTTCGCTGGAATACATTAGTTTTGTGCTCCAGATACAAGAGCTAGAAAAGAATAAAGAGAATGAAGTTGCTGCTAACATACATACTTCCAGGTTGCCTGTTCTTAGTTGCAATAGTTGGTCAAGTATTAGCAGATCCTCTGTTTGAATCCCAGCAAGCCTATCTTCAGGGGGATTATGCAATGGCAGACCAATTGGTTCGCCCCTTAGCAGAACAAGGAAATGTCCTCGGTCAATATAATCTTGGTGTTATGTATGCTGATGAACGAGGTAAAATCCAAGACTATAAAGAGGCAATAAAGTGGTTCCGCTTGGTAGCGGAGCAAGGAGATTCAGATGCGCAGGTTTGGCTTGGTGCAGTGAACGCGGGTGGACGAGGTGTTACGCAAGATTTTAAGAAGCAGTGAGCTGGTATCGCTTAGCTGGCGAATAGGCGCATGTAGATGTGCAACTTAGGCTTGGTTTAATGTATGACCAAGGCGAAAGTGTAGTTCAAAACTATCAGGAAGCTGTTAAATACTATCGTCTGGTCGCTACGCAAGGACATGCTAATGCACAAACCAGTCTAGGTATGATGTATGGTCAAGGGCAGGGCATATCTAAAGACAATGTTCGTGCGCATATGTGGTCAGACCTGGCTGCTTCAAGAGGAAACGGTCTGGCAGAACATGGCAGAAATTTACTGGCTAAGAAGATATCTCCCACCCAAATAACTAAGGCACAGAGAATGGCAGAGGATTGTGAGAAAAACAGTTACCAGGATTGTAATTAGAGGATGGTAAGGGAAATTACCTAAACCCAGCAATCTTCGCGGCTTTATTTATTATGCCTACTGTTGAAACAGTTACACCCTGAAGTTTGAAATGGTCGGGCTCACTACTTGGATGGGTATTGCTGCTGAAAAAACTACCCAGATGGGAGTTGTAGGAACCGACTAACCAATATTTGGAGACTATTCCATTCGGATTAACAGTACTATTGTTGGTGCCATAGTCAAGATTATAGTAGTCACCTGCGGAATGCCATCCATCTGCCAGTAGCTGCGGCCATTGCTTATCAGAAAGAGAATTCGTTTCTCCATCATTAAATGCGAATAGAGATACATTATTTTCGCCTTTAATCCAACCTAACTCCAAAGAAATCAGAGATACCTCCTGGTCAAACGATAACATTAACATGCTGTAATCGAGTTGATCCTCGTCTACGGTACGGGTTGTTGATGCCTTCTTTACAATACTTAGCCCATTTAGACTACCGACCAAAACTTGCTCAATATTGGAATTTGTAGAAGATTTACACGCCCAACCAGTAATATGAAGGTTTAGTCCCTTTTTTGTATAACTACATTGATTAACATCTTCGTTACTATTATTAGTGCTAAATTGTATATCAGTATGGCGCGTCAAATCGAACCCAATAATATTTGAATGGTCAATGTTACCCCTTCTGGTAAATCCACGTAATCTATCTGGAAAATGTTTTAGTGACGGCATGGTGGTATATAAGTTCACTTGATATAATGAAAAACTAAGTTAGTCAGCTTTTTTGCCCTATCCTGCAATCTGGCATTTTTATTTAAGCTTAGGCTAGACGTCTTTCATGTTTTGGCAACGAATTATCTTCTTCTAAAACAATGTTAAGAGAAACCCGGCCACTGCTTCATACTAATAACTCTAAGCACAATTTTCTGTGATAAATCGCACATAATCAGACAAATATGCTGCTCTATTCTCAACAGAATAAATTTATGCCTATCTCATGCTAATTTTTGATATATGATATGTTTGCAAGAAATTTAATTGGAGATGGTTTTATGGCAAGATTAATTTTGATTGCCCTAGTAATGACTTTATTTCCAGCGTTGGTTCATGCGTATGATTACGAGAATCAAAGACGCCTACAGGCTAGAGACTCGGGAGAGCTGTCACTACAAGAACCCAAGCAAAAAGAAATCCAGGACATAAATCAACAAAATAAGCTAACAAAACTGAAAATTGAGCAGCGCAGGAAAAATAGGGCGCAACTTAGACTTAATCGCAAAATGGGTCGTGGGAATTATCCAGGTAATATAACATTTACGGGTGATGGAAAAGTTAATTCTTTTCCTAAAAGTAAATTCTCTTTTCCTAATCAGCCTAGCCAGTTTGGCTATCAGTAAAATCTTTTTTCCTAATCAGTTTGGCTATCCAGCACCTGAAAAAGCCATTCTTGTTTGAGGTGTTTCTGGAATTCTAATTTGATGAATTTCTAGAAATAATTTATCTGAAGAGCTTTTATGAGCAGGCCGAAAATTATCGTATTATCTCCCCTGGTTGATGAGCTCTATTGTCAAGCTCAGTTGACAAGTTAAGAATGCTCCATTAGTCTTTCAATATAGTTTAGATTTTGTTAGTTTTGTCAGCTAGATAAAAATTGTTTCTGACAAATATATCGGGAACTAACAAGTTTGGCATCCTG
>CAYOEI010000215.1:0-8598 GCA_964402825.1 uncultured Hyphomicrobiaceae bacterium | reverse complement strand
CCTGGGGGGCGAATACCCAGAATTTCACGAACTCACCGGGATAAACCTCCTCGGTGACCTCGATCACCTCCAAGCGGATCGTAATTTCATCAGGATCGCCGTCGCCGTCGAGGTCTCGGCCCAGAACCAGGGCCTGCTCGGAAACGCCCGGAATTCGGGGCTCCGTCCAGTGTGCGTCAGCATAGGCAATAGAAGAATACGCCGCGATTACCCACGCGAAACCTAGAGCCGCTGCGATATAGCGTTTCATTGGTGACATCTCCCGCTCCTGTGGCAAAGCTACGGGTTGCCGTGTCTGCCCGGCGAGTCCCGATGGGCTTGCGCTTGGTTCAACCTGTGCGCTCAGATACCACCTGCCGGTTCGATAGGGTCGCCGGCCCGCGACCGTGCTACATTTTCATCAACTTGAAATGGAATATATCAGCAGCGACGGCGTAGCCCCGCGCCGCGTCGGCTTTGGCGATGGCACGGGCGTGATCAAAGCGTCCTCGGGGCTTCTCGTGATTGTGCTTGGCCGAGGCGAGCCGTGATTTGGCGTCGTCTAGCAGAGCATGCACGAGTGCCATGTCTTCTTTGCGCATCTTCTTCGACATATCACCCTTCATATCCCCGGCCACCTTGTCGATGGCAGCCTGGGCTTCGGCGAAGTGCTTTGGGCATTCAAACGCCTGGGCAGACCCCCAAGGCAGCAGGAACATCAAGGTCGCAGTAGACGCCATTAATAATCGATTCACCTTCATAACCACCTCCCTGTGAACTCTAACCCAGATACGAGGATCGTCTCCCCCATTGCAAAATTGCTGATAGGAAAACGCGACTCCAAACCGGCGCCCACTTAACAGGGTTCGCCCGATGGCTCGTCTCCGTTTCTGACAAATGGTAGCACAAGAAACTGGCGATGATGGTTACGGTGCAGAGCTTCGAAATCACAAAACGGTGAGGAGCGGAAGTGCGCAGCGGCGTCTGGTGACTTCCGTTCCTGGCACATTCCTGCCGTTCGACGGCCAAAGCCGGGGCGACCGCTTTGAGGTGCTAACCGGAAATTCAGCACAACGGTTCAGCCAATATCCATTTATGAGTACACGGCCTAGCTAACTCAGCAATATGTCATGAACATCAGCAATAAGAACAGTTGATACAGTATTTTTCACACACCCGTGTGGTCATTCAGATGACAGGCGGATTGCCGGCCCTGCGCTATTTCGACGAGTTCAGGAACTTCGCGCTTGCAGCGTTCGGTCGCGAAGGGGCAGCGGGGATGGAAATGACACCCGGTCGGCGGATCAATGGGTGAGGGTATCTCACCTTTAATGGGTTCAAAATCACGCTTTCTCTGATCCAGACGAGGGACCTGATCTAGCAGCGCCTGCGTATAGGGATGGTTGGGCTTAGCAAACAACTCGTCTGTACGCGCTATCTCGACGATCCGCCCCAGATACATGATCATTACCCGGTCGCAAATATGCTGAACGACGCTCAGATCGTGAGAGATAAACAGATATGTGAGATCGAATTTGTCGCGCAAATCCATGAACAGATTAATGACCTGCGCCTGAATGGAGACATCGAGCGCGGCGATGGCCTCATCGCAAACCAGAAATTCCGGCTTCACCGCAAGCGCCCTGGCAATGCCAATGCGCTGCCTTTGGCCACCCGAAAATTGGTGCGGATACCGGCGCTTGAATTCAGGGTCAAGCCCTACCTGTTTCAAATAATCATCGACATAGTCCGGCAACTCCGCCGCCGAGACAAGGCCATGGGCGCGCGGCCCCTCACCGATCGTGCTCTCGACACGCTTTCTTGGATTGAGAGACGAGAACGGATCCTGGAAAATCATCTGGACACCCAGGGTCGCGGCTTTCAGCTCATCGCCGCCGAGTTCCGCACGGTCACGCCCCTTGTAAAGGATTGAGCCCTCCGTCGGCTCCATAATTCCGGCAACCATCCGCCCTATGGTTGATTTTCCGCGCCCCGATTCACCAACCAGACCAACAACTTCCGACTTGGCGACGGTCATGTCTACGCCGTCAACCGCATGAACCGTCTGCTCCGACAAATCCGCCCCAAGCCGGGCCGCAATCTTCCCCGCCACATCGAGCCGTTTGACAAAGCGTTTGGTCAATCCACGGGTTTCGATCATCGCGGTCATGACGCGGCCCCAACTTGCAGAGGGTGAAAACAGCGCAGCGCGCGGTTCTCTTCCGTTATGCTCTCGAGCGGTTCGGAATCGCAGGCCCCATCCGCATGGGGACACCGCTCCTTGAAGGCGCAACCAGGGGGCAGATTCAGCAGCGAAGGCGTCATGCCCGGGATCTGGTTCAATCTTTTGCCGTGCGAATTGCGGCTTGGAACCGAGCCGATAAGCCCATGGGTATAAGGGTGCATGGGCCGGTCGATAATCTCATCGGTCGTGCCCGCCTCAACGATCCTGCCGGCATACATGACGCATATCCTGTCTGCGAGCCCGGCCACCACGGAGAGATCGTGGGTAATCCAGATCATCGCCGTTCCGGTCTTACGGCACAGCTCCTGGGCCTCGTGCAAAATCTGCGCTTGAATGGTGACGTCCAGCGCCGTCGTTGGCTCATCGGCTATGATGAGGTCGGGCTTGTTGAGAAAAGCAATGGCGATCGCCACCCGCTGCCGCATACCGCCTGAGAGCTGATGCGGATAGGATTTGAGGCGTTGTTCGGGAGAGGGAATCCCAACCTGATCGAGCGCTTCGCATGAGAGCTTCCACGCCTCGCGGCTGCTGATATCCTTGTGGGCGGTTATGGCCTCCATCATTTGCGTATCGATGCGCAGAACCGGATTGAGGGTCATCATCGGGTCCTGAAATATCATCGCGATCCGGTTGCCGCGCAAGGAGCGCATTTTTTCCGGCTCCAGCTGAGTGAGATCCTCGCCCTTGAACCGGATGGCCCCGCCGACAACGCGTCCTGGCGGATCGACGAGACCGATGACTGAAAAGCCGGTTACCGATTTACCGGAACCCGATTCGCCCACCAGACCCAAAATTTTTCCCTGATCCACGCTAAAGCTGATCTCATCAACCGCCTTCACGATCCCGGCCCTGGTAAAGAACCAGGTCTTCAGGCCCTCGACCTCCAATGTCGGAACGCCGCGCGTCATCGCTGCAGTCTCGGATTGAGGACGTCGCGCAATTGATCGCCGACAAGATTGATGGTCATGATGGTCACCAGCAGGGCTATGCCGGGGAAGAAGCTGATCCAATAGCGTCCCGAAAGCATATATTCAAAGCCATTGGAAATAAGCAGGCCGAGAGAAGGCTCGGTTTGCGGCAGTCCGACGCCGAGAAATGACAGGGTCGCCTCCAGCGCAATGGCGTGGGCCGTCTGCACGGTGCCGACGACGATAAGCGGGGCAAGGCAGTTCGGCAGAATATGGCCGAACAGAATTCGGCCATGGCTGAGCCCCAGACATTGCGCCGCCTCAACATATTCCTTGCTCCGCTCCACAAGCGCCGTCCCGCGCACAGTCCGCGCATAATAGGCCCACTGTACGACGACCAGCGCGATGATAATCTTATCGACGCCCTTGCCCAGTATCGCCACCAGCATGAGGGCAACGAGCACCGCCGGGAAGGAGAGCTGAAGATCGACGATCCTCATGATGATCGATTCCGTCCGGCCGCCCATATATGACGCTATCAGGCCGACGGAGCTGCCGATAATCAATGCAATGCCGCCACTGGCAACGCCAACGGAGAGAGAAATTCTCAAGCCATAGAAGATAGCGCTCATGAGATCGCGCCCCGCACCATCAGTGCCGAGCCAGAAAGTATATCCCTGAAAACTTTTCGACCCTGGCGGCAAACGGTTTTCCATGACGTCGACCTGGCCCAGATCATAAGGATTCTGCGGGACAAACCAGGGCGCGGCGAGCGCCAGAACAACGATCAGCCCAAGCACGATCAGGGCGATCCCGGCAATCCGGCTTTCAAAATAGTTGGACACAAATTGCTGGAGAGGGGTCTCGACCCGCACTGCGGCTGGAGCGTGTTCATCATCGTGGACCTGGAGGGTTTTACTTGTCACGTCGGTCATTGTTCACGCCCCCCCAGTCTCACACGCGGATCGAGAACCGAGTAGAGGATGTCCACAACGAGATTGATGACTACGAATACAAGCACGATCATGATGAGATAAGCGACGATGACCGGACGGTCGAGCAGCTGGATGGAATCGATCAGCAGCTTGCCCATGCCGGGCCAGGCGAAGATCGTTTCCGTGACCACCGAAAAAGCAATCAGCCCGCCAAATTCGAGTCCGATCACGGTGACCACCGGGATCAGAATATTTTTCATCAGATGGACAAGTATGACCCGCCGCTCGCTGAGACCCTTGGCGCGCGCGTATTTGATATAGTCCTGATGGATGGCTTCTTGCGTGCCCGCGCGGGTCAGACGAATGGTCAGCGAAATCTTGAGTAGAGCGAGGTTCGTGGCCGGCAGTATGAGATGCCTCAACCCATCCACGGTGAAAATGCTGGATGTTATCCCAAGCACTGTCGCGGTCTCGCCGCGCCCGGTCGAGGGCAGCCATCCAAGCATCACGGCAAACACCATGATCATCATCAGCCCGACCCAGAATGTGGGCAGGGAAAAGCCGAGTATCGACCCGGTCATAATGGTTTTGGAAGCGAGCGAGTTAGGACGCAAACCGGCATAGACGCCCAGCGGTATGCCGAACACGATAGCCAGAAAGAGAGCCGAAAATGCCAGCTCCATGGTGGCCGGCATGCGCTGGATAATGAGCTTCAGAGCCGGCGTTCCAAAAATGAAGGATTTGCCGAGATCGCCGGTAAAAGCGCCTTTTATAAAGTAGAGGAACTGTTCCCAGATCGGCTTGTCGAGCCCGAGTCCGCGAATGGTTGCCTCGATCTCAAGCTGGGTCATTTCCGGATTGACCAGCATGTCAACGGGATCGCCGACGATATTAACGCCGAAGAATACAATCACAGCCATAGCCATAACGACTATGGCTGACTGAAATATGCGCCGGATGATGTATGCCGACATGCAGCTGTCCCGCTTTGCTGAAGGAGCGCCGTAATCGGCGCGGCGCTGTCAGACCGGCCAGCCCATGGGCCGGCCGGTCTGACAGAGGCAAAAGCTATTTCTTGACGACACCATCGGCAAGCGTGCGCTCGTCGGTACGTGCTGCGTAGGAATAGCCGGCTTTTGCGGCCCAGGTATTGACTTGATAATGCAGCGGAATGATCGCCACATCGTCGATGGCCATTTCGGTCGCCTTGGCCAGCAGATCCGCTCTTTTTGCGTCATCGACGGTCGCGAGGGCATCCTCGATTACCTTGTCGATCGCCGCATTCGAGTAACGGCCCCTGTTCGATGATCCGAACCCTTTTGATTTGTCATAGGTGTGGATCAGGGATTTGAGCGGCGAGGACGGCTCACCGGTACCCGCGCCCCAGCCAACAAGAATGAAGCTGAATTCAGGCGTTTTGTCCGGGCCGCCACGCGACGCGCGCTTGAAGTAGACCGACCGCGGCATGGTAATGACCTCGGTCTTGATCCCGACCCTTGTCAGCATCTGGCCGATCGCCTCGGCGATTCTCGCGTCATTAATATAGCGGTCGTTGGGCCCGTGAATCTTGAGTTTGAACCCTCCGCCAACACCAGCTTCGGCCAGCAATTTCTTCGCGCCGGCGGGATCATAGGCCATGGGCTTCAGCTTCTTCGAAATGCCGAAAAAGCCCTTGGGAAGAAGCTGACCGGCCTTGATGGCGACGCCTTCCATGACCCGCTCGACAATGGCATCGCGATTGATGGCCATGGATATCGCCTTGCGGACACGCAGATCGCGCAATGGATTGGGAATCTTCTTGCCATCGTTCGACCTGACGTCCGGTGAATCCTCACGCTTGTGATCAAGATGCAGATAGATCACCCGGTTGGAGACGCCTTGTGACAACTGAATGCCGGATTCCTTTTTGAGCCGCTCGATATCGATCGTCGGTACGCCTTCGATAATATCCACATCGCCAGCCAGCAATGCGGCGACACGCGAGGGACCCGACTTAATGGGCTTGAACGTCACCTTGCCCCATCTCGGCTTTTCGCCCCAGTAACTGTCATTGCGTGTGATGACGATGCGGTCGCCAGGCACATATTCGGAGAATTTATAGGCGCCAGTGCCGATGGCGGCCTTGCCTGAATTATAATCCTCGGTGGTCGCGCCTGTGCCCTTTTCGGTTGAGATTATCATCACAGTGGACAGATCGTTGGGCATCAGCGGGTAAGGCCGTTCGGTCTTGAAATGAACGGTGTAGTCATCGACTTTGACCAGCTTTTTCCCCTTCGTATAAGTCCCGAAGCTGGAAGGGCTGTTCGGCACGGATGGCGCACGTTCAAATGTGAACAGGACATCATCGGCGGTGAAAGGCGAACCATCGTGGAATTTGACGCCCTTGCGCAGTTTGATCTCCCAGGTCGTATCGTCGAGCGGTTTCCAGGAAACCGCCAGCCCCGGGGTGAGCCGCTGCTTTTCATCGCTCAGAACAAGGCGATCGTAAATGTGTGAATTAAAAGAGTTGTTGGGGTTCAGATTATGAAAATGCGGGTCCATCGACGTCGGTTCCGAGGCCAGTGCGATTGTCAGTTCGGCGGCAAACGCCGGTCCGCTAAGGACAAGCATTGAAGCGAACGCCAGACCGGTCAGAAGTTTTCTTGGTTTCATGATACTAATTCCTCCCGTTACATTGGGGACACCGGCAATGTTATGATGAGGTCACAGCTAAATTTTGCGATGGTGACATGTCATTCACCAGGTACAAAATTATGGTGACGACCCCAGTTCCCCAGATTTTCCATTTTCCCATAGAGTCATCTTCGTGGGGAATAAAAGCTTATCACCAATGATCTGGTATGAAAGTGCCAAATGCCCTCGTTTTTGGTGTAGGTGATATATCACCCGCGCCCGAAACCGGACCTGCGATCTGTTGTCATTGAAGGTCCCGGATACGCACACCGGTAAAGGTCCATCATGCCAAGTCCTAGTCTCACGAACGAATACCCCATTGAGCTAACCGCGCCAGACATCACGCCTTTTCGCAAGGGGAACACGGGCCTGGACTATATTACGACCCTGGATTCAGGCCACGCGGGCCCGCATGCAATGATCAGCGCCATCGTGCATGGCAACGAGCTGTGCGGTCCGATCGCCCTTGAAAAACTGTTCAATGACGGCGTCCGGCCCGTGCGCGGCAAGCTGACGCTGGGGTTTTTGAATGTCGCGGCCTACGATCTTTACGATGCGGACGACCCTTTTGCATCGCGCTGGGTGGATGAGGATTTTAATCGGATCTGGTCACCCGAAGTCCTGAAATCGGACCGCACCAGCGTTGAGCTGGAACGGGCCCGCCAGATTGTGCCCCTGCTGGAGAGCGTCGATCTGCTGCTCGATATCCATTCCATGCAGACGCTCGCGCCTCCTGTGATCCTCACCGGGACTCTTCCCAAGGGCCGGGAATTGGCCCGCGCTATCGGTGTGCCGGAACTGGTCGTGGCCGACGAGGGACATGCCGCCGGCAGGCGGATGCGGGATTTTAATGAATTTGCCGATGCCGCCAGCCCGAAAAAATCCGTTTTAATCGAATGCGGTCAGCACTGGGAGGCCGCCGCTGGAGATCTGGCTATTCTCAGCAGCATTTTATTCCTGCGCGCCGCGGGCATCATGGATGAAAAATTCGGTGAGGAGGTTGCCGGCACAACTTACTCCGGCCAGAAACTTATCGAAATCACTGAAGCTGTCACCATCGAAACCGATGAATTCACCTTCGCCAGAACTTTCGCGGGCGGCGAAGTCCTGCCCGATGAAGGCACGCTTATCGGTCATGACGGGGATCACAAAATCCTCACACCCCATGACGACTGTGTTCTCATAATGCCGACCAGACGCACATACAAAGGACAAACCGCAGTCAGGCTGGGCCGGTTCATCGAGGACTGACCGGAAGCTGGCATATGGCATTTTTGATTTAAGAAAAAATGCAGCCATGCCACCAAGCGGTGCGGTGTGCAGTGCCAGCGGGAAAGTCCGCGCATCGTCCCATTGGACCGCATACAATCATTGGGGGCTGGTTAGTCGCCTTTTCAGGAACATCCAGACTGTATGGGTTTATGTCTGCTTTCGGGGGCATAACGCCTCTCACTAATGCCTTTGTTTATGTCTGCTCCTGACCCAAAACAGAAGTCGCCACCTGTCCCAAAGTGAGGACCCTCCAGTCCGATGTGCCAAAAGACCTATACGTAAGCTTTTCGCCTTTTACGTGTCGACAGCGCACTATCAATCGCGTCGAGCACCCGGTGTCGAAGATCACAACTATATGCCTCTGACATGAAAAACTCCCTGTAAATCATTTTCAGGGGGAATCATGGCTAGACGGAAAAGGGAATGCTCATTTTTAATCGAGGATGCTAAAACCCGCTCTAAATCGAGAATAAAGTGACTTATATCACTTTCATATCCCCTTCTTCTCTCCATCTGTAATTCACCACAAACAACCTATTAGAAGAGCAAGCGAAATGAACACAACATTATTTATGAAATCAACAAT
>CAYOEI010000214.1:0-10767 GCA_964402825.1 uncultured Hyphomicrobiaceae bacterium | reverse complement strand
CACAATCCTTCGACATAGAAGGACGGGATCATATGAAAGCCGTGGGGGACAAAAGTTTCAAAGAGCAGGTGCTCGCCTTCCTGGACAAGCGCGCCTAGCGAACTAGGGTCAGGGGGCGGGGATAAGTTTTTGAAATGCCATAACCCGGTGCTTCGTGTTGTCACCCTCCGGCCCCTCTTTTTGTCATCCTCCGGCTTGACCGGAGGAACCAGTATCCGCTGACCTTTCGGTTCAACGCACTTTCGGTGGCTACTGGATTGTCCGATCAAGTCGGACAATGACAAGTTTAGCGTTGTTGCTCATCCCCACTTCGTCACCGCCGGGGGCCCAAGTGAGAATTTCATTACGCTCATGCGCTCCTTCTACGTCTATCTCCTGGCATAAACACCGCCATGGCGCTGATTATGCCGGAATGACGGGGTGCATGGGTGGGAGTTGTATTCCGTCACCCCGGTGAAAACCGGGATCCAGCCGGGAGGTTGCGGCATATTTTGATCTTGGTGACTGGATTCCGGCGTGCGCCGGACGCCCACCTTCGTCACCCGGTGTTGCCTGGTTGATTCAGGAGCCTTACTTCCCCCTGAACACCGGTTTACGCTTTTCAGCAAAAGCGGTGCGGCCTTCCGCGTAGTCTTCAGAATCGAAACAGGCCTGAACAAGTTCATCAAGCGCCTTCATGTCCGGATTTTCCGGTGCGCGCAGAAACTCATCGATACAGCGTTTAGCCGCATAAACAGAAAGAGGCGCGTTTTCAGCAATCAGCCGGGCCAGTTCGCGGGTTTCCGAGACCAGCGTGTCCGGCGGCGTCAATCTGGTAATCATCCCCATGGCGCAGGCTTCCTCGCCGCTGAACCGGCGTCCGGTAAACAGGATTTCCTTGGCCTGTGTCGCGTTGAGAGCGGAGAAGAGAGGGCGAATCCAGCGCGGATTATAACCAATGCCAAGTTTTGCCGCCGGGATCGCGAAGTTTGATCCAGTAGCCGCGTAGCGCAAATCGCAGCACAGGGCCAGCTCAAGACCGCCGCCCATGCAATAGCCTTCTATCATCGCAATGGTAGGCTTGGAGCACTCCATGACTGCGTTAAATGCAGCATGATTGAGCTCATCATAGTCTTGTCCAGCTTTACCCGTTCGCGCTGAGCCAAATTCCGAAATGTCGGCTCCGGCGGAAAAAGCCTTGGCTCCTGATCCCCTCAAAATGACCACTCTGACGGAGTCATTGTGCTGTGTTGCTTCAATAATTCCGGGCAGGGCGCTCCACATGGCGGTGTTCAACGCATTCATTTTTGCTGGATTATTGAACGTAATCCAGCAGGTTGAACCCTCGATTTCAGTATCTATATGACCGTGAGGCGAAGAAGGATCGTCTGTCATGAGCTTTGTGTAATTGTTAAGGATAAGAGTGCAAAGCGGTATCACAGATGCGCCCCATCAGGGCAGTAAAAATGATATAGTACCCCAGCCAGGCGTTGACATTAGCACCAATCTGCTGAACGAATTGTCCAAGCCTGAAATTAGCAGTTTAACTGCCAGGAGTTTAAAAATGTCCCCCAGTCGCTCAAATGCCAAGCCGGCCCTTAAAACATGTGATCCAGCCTGGGATCGTCTTCGTGAGGAGGCTGAAGCGCTTTGCTCCAAAGAGCCGCTGATGGCGAGCTTTGTATATTCGACGATCCTTAATCATCAAAAGCTGGAAACCGCCATTTGCCACCGGCTTGCGAAGAGGCTGTCTCATTCCGATGTTGAGTCCGGAAATCTGTTTCAGACATTTGAAGAGCTGGTGATCACAAAGCCGGCGCTCGCAGAGGCATTTCGGGCTGATTTGGCTGCGGTCTTCGACCGGGATCCGGCCTGCAACAGGCTGATCGAACCAATTTTGTATTTTAAGGGTTTCCATTCCCTGCAGACGTACCGTTTTTCCCATGAATTATATAATGATGGGCGGACTGATTTTGCCTATTACCTGCAAAGTCAAACCTCACGCGTCTTTGGTGTCGATATTCATCCAGCGGCAAAGATAGGCCGCGGCATTATGATCGACCATGCCACGGGCCTGGTGATTGGTGAGACCGCCGTGGTGGGTGATGATTCGTCTATTCTACATGGCGTAACGCTTGGCGGCAGCGGCAAGGATGCCGATGACCGTCATCCCAAGATAGGACGGGGCGTCATGATTGGGGCCGGAGCTAAAATTCTGGGGAATATCAAGGTGGGAAACTGCGTCCGCGTTGCTTCTGGCAGTGTTGTCCTGAAGGACGTGCCGGATATGATGACTGTCGCGGGCGTGCCTGCAAAGATCGTTGGCCAGGCAGGGTGTCAGGAACCCGCACGTTCGATGAACCAGTTGCTTGAGGCATCCGCCATCACGGAGCAGGATGTGGCGTCTGACTGAACGCCATATGGCTCTGGAGCGGTTGCAATTCTTCTCAAAAACCTTCATTCAGTCGCTAAATGTCCGGCCCGAAACCCATGCCGGAGTTTCGGGCCGGACACTAAGACCGATTTGAGGAGAAAAACGTGAATCGCGACGAAATAACCAAGCTGGAAAACTATCTCCGCAAGCTTTTTCAACTACAGTCCATCGAAGTGCGCCAGCGCCCGAACAAGGACGATTCTGCTGAAGTTTACATCGGCGATGAATTTATCGGAATCATGTTCCGCGACGATGATGACGGGGATTTGTCCTATCAGTTTCAGATGGCGATTCTTGACTTTGATCTGGAGAAGTAGGGGTTTGACCCTGATCACTATTCCCAACCCTAGGGTCATGAACAGCGCCAGCGGCGTTCGCTACATGAGGTGTGTCAATTCGGACCCGCCGTTAACCTTTTAGTAAGAATAAGAATGCGGAAGGTAACTTCTCGCGGCATTCTACTCTCGCGCTTGTCAGCGCGGGAGGCCGCATGTTCGAATATCTGTTCTATCTGTATGTCATAGCAGTCGGGTTCTGCGCAGCTGGATTATGCACCAGCGGCTGGAAGCTGATGACTGGCCATGTATTGAAGTTCGGGCTGCAGATAGACCAGACCGCGCCAGCAATTTTTGGTGTTTTTGCCCGGGTGCTGGCCGGCCCCGCCATTGTCATGCGCAATGCGATACGAGGAGCCGCGATCGAGGGCAGGGCGCCTGGGTGGCTCATATTGTCGACCCTCATTTCCACACTCTGGAGTTTCTTTTCCGGCGTCGTCATGCTGGAACTGCTCCTTGCTCTGTAGGCTTTCCGAAAAAAACGGTTCAGGAGTTTGCTATGACGCTCTATTCCATCGATGGCATCGAGGTGGAACTTCCCCCGCAAGGCGAATATTGGATTGCGCCGAACGCCGTTATTATCGGTCAGGTCAAACTTGGGAGTTTCGCCAGCGTCTGGTTTGGCGCCACGATACGCGGCGACAATGATCTCATTGATATTGGGGAGCGCACCAACATTCAGGATGGGTGTGTACTGCATACGGACACGGGCTTTAAGATGGTTATCGCGGAGGGTTGTACAGTGGGGCATATGGCCATGCTGCATGGCTGCACCATTGGTCCAAATACGCTTGTTGGCATCGGTTCAACTATTCTGAACGGGGCGCGAATTGGCGCCAATTGCATCATCGGCGCGCATTCTTTTATACCCGAGGGCAAGGTGATACCGGATAATTCACTGGTGATGGGCACGCCGGGCCGTGTTGTACGCGATGTCAGTGACGAGCAGGCCGGGCAGCTGAAAAAACTCTCCCAGCACTATGTCAATAACCTTGCGAGATACAACAAGGGCTTTGCCCCGAAAAAATCCTGAAAAAAATGAGCCGGCGTCGGGGAACGCCGGCTCACAGTAGGGCCCGGTTTTGGGGATGGGGGGGAATGCCCGGGCCAGTTGGAACGCCGCCTATGGCTATACAGCTGGTGCCCCAGTTAATTTGCTCCTGTATCGGCAGTAGGCTCTTGAGCCTTGCGGCCTGGCAAAGTGAGGGATACCCACACTTTCGGATCGCGAGCGGATTGCCATTTCACAAATGAATATTGCGACTCGTTCCAGGTCACGATTTCCGGCCGCTTATTGTCGAGCAGGAAGTCGCCGCGTGACGTGCGAACCGTTAAAACGGCATGCCCCTCATTGTATTCATCACGTAAAACCGTGATGAGGAGGGAGCCTGCGGGCCACCCGCGTTCGATGAGCAGGCGCTGCTTCAGCAGAACATAGTCTTCGCAATCACCCTCACCGTTAGGATAGGTCCAGTACTCGACGCGGCCGTAAAGCGACATGTCGGATACCGGACGCACCATTTCGTTGACCAGGTTGTTGACATCACGCAATTCAGCCTTGCGCTTGAGAGTGAGTTTCACCTGACGGCGGCTGCGCCCTACGCGTTCACATTCCGATGGATACTCATTGCAGAAACCAACATGGCCGATCGGCGGCAGGGAGCGTCCAAAGCTCCGCATATAAGGTGAATGCGCATCCTGTCCCTGGGTTCGGGCGCCGTAATCTGCTTGTGTGATCGTGGCGGCTCCGCTCAATCCCAATAAGAAGGCGGCAGCCCCTAAACTAATCCGTTTCATTTCTATCCCCCCGTGTTGTTATGGAGGGGAATATCTCATAGAAAATTTGAGGATCACGTAATCAGCAAGTATAAAATCTAGTTATATTACTATAATATTATAATAAAATAATCAGAAAATTTTAGATAATCAAATTTATATAAAATTTTATCTATTTATCCAGCATGAATAAACAAACACCTGGCAGGTGGAAAATGGCGAAATTCCTGGTTTAAAGGCTTGAATTGTCCAGGCGGGATCACACTGGTTTAAGCTAAGAGTTGAGTAGTTCAGCGCGATAAATGCATATTGGTTGAGTACAGTTGAGGGGTAATAAAAACGAATTACGTCTTGTTTTTTATTTTGCCCCTAGCTGAATTGGCGTTCCAGGGTGGCTGGATTCTGAATTTCAAGGAATTGAATGTGGACCATAAGATCCGAGTGACGGATGACGTGTCCAGCTATCAGCCCAACTATGACAGCCTCGCCGACACGGGGCATGGGCTCAACCAGTACCGCCGCGCCACCAAGAGACATATCGAGAATCTGGCAATCATGGATTGTACCGTCTGCCATCGTAATTTTTGTAGTCAGTTTCGTTGGAATGAAACGATTATGCTGCCGGTTATCAAGAGATTTGAGTTTGTCTTTGTTGATGAGCCAGGTCAGCTGGTTGACGGTTTTCTCCCGCTTGTAGGCTGATGATGCTATTTTCAGGGCGAATCCGCCCTGAAAAATACGCGCGACTTCACCTTCAACCCGCCCAATATTTTCAGCATAAATGATTATTCGTTCGCCAATTTCGCCGATCACTTGAGCATTGATAGCTATTCCGCCGGCCGACATGTCGATGATCTGACAGGAGTATTCCTGCTTGTTTTCACGCATGAAGCGTCCCCGCGAGGGAAGAATTACGCGTCGATATCGGCGTCTGTCGGGCAATGCACCAGGCTCCTGTTCGCACATCCCTTGCCTATATAGAGGAACGCATGAACACAAGCGGTAAGTGACAAACGAGAGTCCAGGTCCTAGTCAGTGCTGGTTGAAAGTCCGCCTTCCAGAACCCGAAAACGTTTCCGTGCATCATCGGCTCGTGTCTCTTTGAGCAACACAGGCGGTTCCACCGATTCGACGGCGGAAATCACACCGTTGGGCCAGATGAGATCAAACGACATAAGTTTCAGATGGCGTAACTCAACAGTGCCAATCCAGTAAGGCTGCGTCAGTGCGGCCATAGAGCCGAGAACGCGTGACACTTTCTGATCGGAATGTATAAGAGGCAACACCAGCAATTCGAAAACAGCGTTCTCCCGATCGCCATTGGTGCATTCAAATTCCATCACCGCACCTGCACCGTCTTTGACGACATTGTGCAGCAGATTCTGAACCGCTTGCCTGTCATCTCCGGTAAAATAATCCAGCAGGTTGTGGCTGCGCAATTCATGACCAAGTGATGTGCAGATACGTGTTCCAGCAAGCCGGAAACTGTAGGTTGCGTTATCGGCACATTCCAGGATGAACACATCGGCCAGGATATCTGAAATTCTTGCAGGTTCTATTTCAAACCGATTTGGAGCAAATCTCCCGTTGCGTACTGTGTTCCAATACGTCAAAAGCTGATTACTTGATTTGTGTTGCATTTCACATGCCTCGTTTTGACACTTTTCCTTTGATGAACCGCCATTTTTTCTTTTGCCAATCCCATTTTGATACAGGCGGCTGTTAAAGGCGGCGTTCGGCATATGGATCAGCAGGTCCCGTGCCAGTTTAGGAAAAGGGCAGCCATGTGAGGTCTAACGATGCGTGCAATGGTTAATGGCCACACCCTTGCGGTTGCCATGACGCTATGGCAGTTCTGATGATGAAGCGGGGAACTAAGCGATGAACGGCAGGCAACCGATATTCAATATTCCGGCGAGTATCATTGCGACCGCTCTGATAATGATATCTCTGCATCTCGTTCGGGTGGCATTGCCGCCGGAAGAAAGCCTGACAATGCTTCTGGCATTGGCGTTTGTGCCTGCCCGCTATGCTGGCGCAACCCCTGGTCTGCCGGGTGGAGAATGGAGCGAGTTCACAAGTTTCATCACCTATATGTTCGTGCATGGCGATGCTACGCATCTGATTGTCAATATGGTCTGGATGCTTGCGTTTGGCAGTGCGGTGGCAAAACGCGTCGGGAATTTGCGTTTCGTACTATTTTCCATTGCATGCGGTATCGCGGGAGTATTGGTGCATCTCATTCTGCATTTTGGAGAATTTGTCCCTGTTATTGGCGCTTCAGCCGCCATTTCGGGGCAGATGGCCGCCGCTATCCGTTTCATGTTCGGCGCCAGCCGGACGGGCATGCCAATGTCTCATGAACTGGAACATGCTCCGCTTGCCGGAATCGGTAAAACTCTCACAAATCCACGGTTTTTGATGTTTCTGGGGGTATGGATCGCGATCAATCTTCTGTTTGGGCTTGGCGGTATGCAGTTGGACGGTTCAAGTTCCGACATTGCCTGGGAAGCGCATTTAGGTGGATTTGTGTTTGGCCTTCTCATATTTGGCATGTTTGACCGAACGGCGCACTGATGGGTCAATTTAATCAGTTCTTGCTCTAATATTAGTACTTTCATTTAATAAAGGCGCCTGTTCACTATTGCGCTGAACGCTCTGTAGTCGCATCATATTGATAATGTAATATGGAATTTAACCCTGGATGGGGGCATGAATTCCTGCATATGGCGGCAGGACGCGCAATTCTCACGGGAGTTTTCGTCAAAATATCCCAGAGAAGCGATGTGCATCGCTGTAGGCGAGGGCAGCCCTGCTAGTAATAAGCAGGTTACGGAGGAGTGCTACTTATGAATGTTGCTTCGATTTTGGCGGGTAAGAGTACTGAGATTATAACGGCTCGCACCAACGCTACGTTACTTGAGATCGCGGAAACACTCACTAAGAACCGCATCGGCTGCATCATTCTGGATGATGGCAAGGGTGGTATCGCCGGAATCGTGTCGGAACGCGATCTGGTGCGTGCGATCGCTCACTCCGGCAAGACATACTGCATTCACCGGTTTCCAAATGCATGACCAAGAATGTCATCACCTGTCAGACCAGCGACACCATGGATACCATCATGGCGGCCATGACGGATGGCCGTTTCCGGCATATGCCTGTTGTAGAAGATGGTGAGTTGATCGCTGTGATCTCTATCGGCGACGTGGTCAGATTGCGGATTGAGGAAGCAGAACTGGAAGCGGCGGCCATGCGCGATTATATCGCTACGGGCTAAGGTATAAGTAGGTTCAATTCTAGGCTGCGGCGAGGGCGCCTACGGCGCGCCTAAGATCTGTCAAAACTTTTTCAGCCGCCTCCCGGCCGTTTTCGATGGCCTGTTCCGCCATATGGAAGTCGAAAAGCCCCATTTCACCCAGCACAGGCATGATCATGATGTCAGGGGGGTCGCCGGCCAGACGTGAGCGGGCAATCCTGTCCTGAATGATATTGAATGAATCCATCATGACGCTGGAAATACCAGGCGCGCCATTGCTTTGTCCGAAAAATTGGCGGCGCAAAAGGTTCTGAGCAGCACGGCCATTACCGGCGGGTGGCGTGAATTCCTCTTCAGGAAGCTCGTCTTCTTCAAAAGCATCCTGATCCGGTACGACGGTGCCCTTACCGAAAAAATCCCAGTTCAGATTGACCGCGATGACGACGCGCGCGCCCATTGCACGGCATACGGACACGGGAATTGGGTTGACGAGAGCGCCATCGACGAGCCATCGGTTTTTAATTTTCACAGGCCGGAAAATGCCAGGAAGAGCATAGGATGCGTGCATTGCAGGCACCAGAGCGCCTTTGCTCAACCATATTTCGTGCCCTGACTTGAGTTCGGTGGCGACGGCGGTAAATTTTTTATCAAGATTTTCAATACGGATGTGATTCAGATGATCGTTTAGCTCTTCTGAAAGTTTTTGCCCCGAAATGAGGCCGGAACCGGCGAAGTTAAAATCCAGAAAGCCAAATACGCGCCGCCGGGTCAGGCTGCGTGCGAATACTTCAATCTCATTGAGACGGCCCGCTACATAGCAACCGCCGACCACCGAGCCAATGGAGGTTCCTACAACGATATCAGGAGAAAAGCCAGCTTTTTCAAGAGCTTGCAGAACGCCAATATGCGACCAGCCGCGGGCCGCCCCGCCGCCTAACGCAATACCTATTTTTGGCATAACCATTCTTATTTCACACCTGCCGGGTGCGTGTAATAATCAAACGCCCCTCAGCCGGTGACCCTGCTGAACCATCGTATGATTGTAATAAGAGGTGCTTAAATCAGGGTTAAAGACATGAGCGGAAACCAGCTCATTGAGAATTTTGACTTAAAGCTGCGTTGGGTTCGCAGCATCTCCGTAAACCTCGTCCGGATCAAAGGTTTTTGATTTCTCCTTGAACTCGAGTTCCAATTCAGGCGTTGGCTTGCTGCCAGTCGGAATCGAACGATAGAAGCAGGACATGTAACCGACGTGACATGATGCGCCCGAGCCCGCCACATCGACCTTGAGCCAGACCGCGTCCTGATCATCATCAATGCGCAAGTCAATGACCTTCTGCACCAGGCCGCTGGTCGCCCCCTTGTGCCACAGCACTTTTCGCGACCGGCTCCAGTAATGCGCTTCTCCGGTTTCAATCGTTTTCGCCAGCGCTTCGGAATTCATGTATCCGAGCATCAGCACATCGCCTGATTTGGCGTCGGTCGTAACTGCGGCGACAAGGCCATCGGCGTCGAATTTGGGCGCGAGAACGCGGCCTTCTTCGACCTGTTCTACGGAGATACGTTTGGCAAATTGAGAGTCAGACATGATACCGGCGTACCCTTTGTCCAGGCTGATACACGCCTAGTCCCTGCCGCGCGTCAGCATCATGAAGCGGTTCTGCTGAAACGGGTCATTCTTGAAAATGCCTGTGAACTGCGTGGTGATGGTTGCCACATTGGGTTTTTGTACGCCACGCATGGACATGCACTGATGGACGGCTTCGATCATCACCGCCACGCCAAGGGGTTTTAGCACTTGATCAATCGTGAGGGCGATCTGCGCCGTCATGGTTTCCTGGGTCTGCAGGCGGCGCGAATAAATATCAACCACCCGGGCAAGCTTCGATATGCCGACAACGGATTCGCTTGGCATATAGGCGACATGCGCCTTGCCGATGAATGGCACCATGTGATGTTCGCAGTGCGAATTCAGATCAATATCGCGCAGCATGACAATATCGTCATACCCGCCCACATCATCAAAAGTGCGCGAGAGAACTTCGATCGGGCACACTCCATACCCCTGGAAGAATTCACGATAGGCATTGGCCACGCGTTCTGGCGTGTCCAGCAACCCTTCACGTCCAGGGTCGTCTCCTGCCCAGGCAATCAGGGTGCGGACAGCCTCTTCGGCCTCAGATCGGCTAGGCCGCTCTATATTCGGTCCAGCGCCCAGTTGAGGCCCGGAAGTGGGCATTTTTTTTACTACAGCGTCCATCGGGGTCCTTCTCCGTTGGGTGCAAATGACTGTTTTAATAATATCAACAGGCGTTAGTCCCAACTTTATGGAAACATTATAACTAAAAAACGCCTCTTGCGAATTATGACCATCTATACCGATATACAATTATGCGAGAATATCGGTTTATTGGGCTAATCGGTTCAATGCTGTTGCTCTGGAAATTCCAGGCGCGACAATAGCAATCGCCGCAGGATATATAGTTGATGTCCGTTTGCCGCAAGGGCAAGTGTCACGATCGCGGCGTCAGTTGACAAGTTTGAGAGCTGTTTATGAGTGAACTGGATGACATCTACAATCCGCGCATTCTGGAGCTGGCGGCGAATATTCCGCTTGGCCGCAGGCTGGAGCATGCGCAGGCAAGCGCAACGGCGCATTCGAAACTATGCGGCAGCACGGTCTCGGTTGATCTGAATATGGAAGCTGGTGTGGTCACGCAGTACGGCCAGAGCGTCAAGGCGTGCCTGCTGGGTCAGGCGGCCTCGTCCATCATGGCGCGAAATATCATCGGCGCCAGCGCCGATGAGTTGCGCAAAACCGGGGCGCTGATGCGCAAGATGCTGAAAGAGGGCGGTCCGCCTCCTAATGGCAAATGGAAGGATCTTGAAATTCTTGAACCGGTGCGTGATTTCAAGGCGCGCCACGCCTCGACCCTGCTCGTATTCGATGCCGTCGAGGAGGCGATAGCGGAAATCGAAGCGGC
>CAYOEI010000213.1:0-5845 GCA_964402825.1 uncultured Hyphomicrobiaceae bacterium | reverse complement strand
TTGAGGATGAGTCCAAAAGAACAGCCGGTTCTGACCATCACAATGTCCGCTATTGATGCTGTGGACGGCTCCTCCACCGGCATCGCGATGTTCCATAGTGCGGTGCTGAAAATGTCTGTTGTTGGCACAAAGCAGACATTCCAGCCTGTGTGAATTTATGTCCGCTATTGGGGGTAAAGCGGACGTTCAACTAGATCCCAAAATTTGAAAAAATTTCGTGTGTCGTGATGTAATAATGGATAGGCCCCACCCCTTGGGGGGTTGGTAGGGGGGTGCCTTACAGCCTCTACGCATGCCATGAGCCGAAGCCCATGCCTATCGACCTAAACTCAATCACCAAATAGGACCACATCGAAGAGAGGCTGATTTGGGGTGCGGAAGCCTAGCCCAAGACTGTTCATCAGAGAAATAATGTGGGGTAATATGTGGGTTTATATTTTTCAAAACTAATAATAATAAACAATATCAATAAGTTAATACGAGTTGATGGCGGAGAGAGAGGGATTCGAACCCTCGAGACGGTTACCCGCCTACACGCTTTCCAAGCATGCGCCTTCAGCCACTCGGCCACCTCTCCTAACCATTCGCACTGCGCGAGCGCGCTGCCCGCAAAAACCTGTGGGACAGCCCGGATTATACCATGCTCACATGACGCGCAAGCATCCGCTGAACGCCTTAGCCCGTTGTGTAATTGAAGTATGCAGCTCGAACGCATATCTACTATGTGCAAAGACGAATATTTATCAATGTGGTCGGGGTCCATAGAGATGTTGTTTTTACGAATTCTGGGGGTATGTTCACTGCTGACGGCAATGGTCGCCCTGACGATCGATGGCACTAAGTCGCTTGCCTCGGGAGAAGGTCAATGGATCGCCACGCCGCTTGGCGAACACTGGTTCAATCTTCATGCTTCGAGCCTGAATGCGGTGCAAGCGGGCATAGAGCGGAACGTGCATCCCCTGCTGTGGGATCCGGTCATCATCTCACTGCTGCAGGTGCCGAGCTGGATTGTTTTCGGCGTCCTGGGTCTCGCACTTTACTGGTACGGGCGCCGGCGCCGCCATCTGAACGTTTATGAGAACTAGGGTCAGGAGCCAAGAGCAAGACTTTGGAGAACCACGGACCCCAGAACATTTTTTTTGGAGAAGAGAGCGATGTTTTTCCGTAAATCCGCAGCAATGCCCCGCGCTGAAGATATGCTGCCCGGACGCGATACACCCATAGCGACCGCCGCGACGCATTTTGTGAACGGGAATGCCCTCCAAGGCCCCGCTCCCAAAGGCTTCAAAAAGGCCATGTTCGGGATGGGATGCTTCTGGGGCGTGGAGAAACTTTTCTGGCAACTTCCCGGTATACACATCACAGCAGCGGGATATGCCGCCGGCACGACGCCCAATCCAACCTATGAAGAAATCTGCTCCGGCCGCACGGGGCATAATGAAGTGGTGCTTATTGTCTATGACCCGAAAGAGACGCCTTACTCACAATTGCTGAGAACTTTCTGGGAAGGCCACAACCCAACGCAAGGCATGCGCCAGGGCAATGATACCGGCACGCAATACCGCTCCGGCATTTATGTCTATGACGATGCGCAGCGCGATGAGGCGCAAGCATCCAAAGAGAGTTATGGCGCGTCCCTCACTAAAGGGGGATTTGGGCCGGTCACGACCGAAATTCTGGATGCGCCGGAGTTTTATTTCGCGGAAGACTATCACCAGCAATATCTGGCGAAAAACCCGGCCGGCTATTGCGGCCTCGGCAGCACGGGCGTCTCGTGCCAGATCGGCGCCGGTGGTGCGGCAAAGGCCTGAGAAAGCGCTCCAAAGCTCACATCTTCAAACCAGATCGATCGCGTAGCGCTTCAAATCCTCGATTGACACCACTTCCAGCGTGTTCTCATGGGTGGCTTGAAGGACGACACGCGGCGCCATCCCCGCTTCCAGGGCTTCCTTCCAGCGTTCCGCGCACAGGCACCAGCGGTCACCGGGCTGCAATCCGGGAAATCCGAATTCCGGCAATGGTGTTGAAAGGTCATTTCCGCGCATCTTTGAAAAGGCCAGAAACTCCGCCGTCACCAGGATGCAAATCGTGTGCATGCCGGCGTCATCCTCGCCCGTATGGCAGCATCCGGACCGGTAGAATCCGGTCATGGGCCGGATCGAGCAGGTCTCGATACTCTCGCCAAAAACGTTACGCTGCTGTTCCGGCTCTTCTTGCAAACTCATTGCGGTTTCCTCGTTGGTAGCGGGGCTGCGGTAAGTCCCTTGAGCCTGGGCAAACTGGCATCCTTGTTCGCCTTGGCGGTGGAAGCTCTTGCAGTGGAACTTTGTGCAGCGGCGGCAACGGCTGGCCGGCGAGCGGGCAACGGCGCGGCGGCGCCAGAAGCTGCTGCGCTGACGGCGCCCGGACCCGCATTGAGCACCGCACGGCAGGATTTCGGCAGGTCAGCCACACGCAATTCCTTTTTTGGCTTTTTCGGCTTTTTTGGTTTCTTGGGTTTGGTCTTGGACCACTTTTCGCCCGCTTCCAGCTTTTTCATCCAATATGTAATCTGCTTGCCGCAGCCATCGCCAACTGGCGGGGCGGGCTGATTCGCACATCCAGAATAGCCTGAGGGGCATTTGAGGCGCACATGAAAATGATAATTATGCGACCACCAGGGCCGGATTTTGCGCAGCCATGCCCGGTCGCTCCCCGCCCCTTCGCAAAGCGCGCGCTTCACCGCCGGATGCACGAAAATACGCGCGGTTTCAGGGTAGGACGCGGCGCGCTTCAGCAATTTCACATATCCGGGTTTCCAGTTTTCGGTGATGACTTTCCGGCCATAGGTGTCGGCCAACTTTATGGACCAGCTGTCCGCGCGTTCGCTCTTCGATAGCGGCTCCGCGGGCTTTGGACGGTACCAGATGTCCGCA
Organism: uncultured Hyphomicrobiaceae bacterium; assembly: GCA_964402825.1. Lineage (GTDB taxonomy): Bacteria > Pseudomonadota > Alphaproteobacteria > Rhizobiales > Methyloligellaceae > UBA2767. Next base: position 2,930 of record CAYOEI010000213.1, on the reverse strand, counting down.
TCGAGGCCGCTTTGATGACTTTTGTGACCGGTGAGCATCGGCCCGCCGCGCGGCTGCGCCAGATCGCCAATGAGAAGACCCGGCCAGCCATCTATTGTCTGTGCCTCGGTGGCGAAGCGCTCCAGATACTTAACAAGTTGCGGGTGACCCCAATTGCGATTGCGCCACAGCTTCATGGCCTCCCAGCCCGGCCCGCTGATCGGCAGCATGGCCCCTCCTGAAAGGCAGCCTCTGGCATAACTTCCAATGGCGCGGGCGCTCAGAGGCGCGGGAGACTTCATCTTGCCGAAAAGCTGTTTTGCAATCGGCTCGCCATATACAGGCGCTCCCGTGGCGAGGATACCGGAAAGGGTCAGTGACATTAAAGACAAACAAAAAACAAGGCGCCGCATTGACGTCAATCTCCAATCCGGAAGGCTCCGGGTAGTGGCGGACGTTAGCACATAATATGGCCGTATTGCGAAACGCATATCTGGCTGCTAACTGGTGGTATCACACACCAGCACAGCCATGGCGCAGTCAAACCAATGAGACGATTTTTCAGTACCAGTATGATTGCTCTAGCTCTCGCACTCAGCGGTTGCGCCACATATACGACCGATGAATGCGCAAGCGGAGACTGGGATAAAATCGGCCTGCAGGATGGCCGTGACGGGCAAACCGCAGACCGCTTCAACCGGCATGGGAAAGCCTGCTCGCTCGACCGCTCCGAGAAAAGCCGCGCGCTTTACATAGCGGGGCGGAATAAGGGACTGGCACTCTATTGCACGGCCGAACGAGGCTATCGCGAGGCCGCGCTGGGTCAGAAATATTACGGAGTGTGCCCTCCTGAGACCGCAAGGCTATTCTCCACGGGCTTTCAGCTTGGCGGCCGTATTCATCAAGTGGAAACCCAGATAAGCGCTGCCAATGATGCCTATTTCGAGGTCAGCAAGAAACTTGAGAACAGCGCCCTGCCCGAAGCGCAGCGCTCAGCAGTTCAACGCGAACAAGCCCGGCTCCAGAGCGAAGAGACACGCCTGCGCGAGGAACTTGCGCAACTGACGGAACAGGCTGATGCCATGGTCCGCGCGTCGCGCTCGAAAAAGAAAGAATGATGGTTTAGCGCTGCGCGCCTTCCCACGCCAATTCATTGTCCCAGACTTTCCTGGGCATGGGCAGCCCGGCAAAGGCCTGGTCCGGCAAGGGGCTATCGGGAGTTAGCCCCAGTTTCTCCAGCACAAGCATCAACTGACGGGTATGCTGACCCGAATGCCAGCAAGTGCGCTCCAGAACTTCATGCAAGGAAACATCGCCGTAATAGACCTTCCCCGGCTGCGTGAAATCCAAATCCTTGCCGCCCTTCTCCCACCAGCTGTTGAGCCGCTCAATCACAGCGTGTCCATAGTCCAACAGCTCGTCCTTTGTCGCCATTTCAGGGGGCAGCTTGCTTAGCAGCGCTTCATAGGTATAGGGCGCGTCGTGCTCGACGCGATTCAGAAACACCTCGGGAATATTGAAAATATGATAGGCCAACTCACGATAGGTACGCGGCCGGCCGGGGAGCAGGGTATCAATCACATCTTCTGGAAGCTGCGTGGTAAAACGCAGTGCGCCGGTAAGGATACCGTTCAGGCGGACCATCATGTCAGAGGGAGCGAGCATATTATGGCCGCCCCACTCAAATCCCGCGACCCGTGCCACATCGCGAAATACCGCGCCATTGGCCCAGTCTTTGCCGCGCGCAACAATCGGCACCAGCCGCAACCCCAGATCCGCAAGCTCGGCAAATCCTGTCTCATCTTCCAGGACATTAACGGAAACAAATTCAATGCCGTTGTCGATTAAGAATTCCTTGGTTTTCAGACAACTGGAGCAGCCGGGTTGCCAGTAAACTTTTAACGGGAGTTGTTGCGTTGGGGATGTGGACATGATGCGGACCTTACTTAGAGAAGTGTGTGTCATCAGCTTGTCAGTTGCCCGATCATAAGCCAAATGCCACTCCCATACATGATTTTTAAAAATACCCCTTGCGGACCGATAAAAACTTTACGTGATGTTGTCCTCAATTCTCGCCATGCGCCCGCGACAAAAATCACGCAGGTGCTACAATGCAACAAACAAAATGGAGCAACGTTATGTCGTCACTGGGCGATTGGGTGGTGCCACCCGCGGTACAGCCGCATGCGGAAGATTATGATTTTGATCTTGAGGCCGCCCTGTCCTCGGTAGTCGGCGTGCGCTCCATGATACCATCTGACGCCTTTACGGCCGAGACGCTCGGCGATGAGCGCCATGGCAATGGCGTCCTGCTTTCCGGCGGGCTGGTGCTTACCATCGGCTATCTGATCGTCGAGGCGGAAACCATCTGGCTCAGCTTTTCCGATGGGTCGGCGGTACAGGGGCACACGCTGGGATATGATCAGCAAACCGGTTTCGCATTGGTCCAGCCGCTTGCCCGGATGGATCTTCCTTACCTCGAAATCGGATGTTCAGCTGACGCCAAGGTTGACGAGCGTGTCGTGATTGGCTCGCCCGGCGGCGCTGAACGCTCTGTCGCGGGGCACGTCATCGCCCGGCAGGAATTTGCCGGCTATTGGGAATATGTACTCGAAAATGCGCTGTTTACCGCACCCGCCCATCCTCATTGGGGCGGAGCCCCGATCATCGATATACAAGGCAAACTGATTGGTATCGGTTCGCTGCAGCTACAGGCCGCCAGCGAGACCGGCGACGATCTGCCGCTGAACATGGGCGTGCCTATCGATCTGCTAACACCGATTCTGGAAGATATGAAAAAACTCGGGCGCGCCAACCGGCCCGTCCGGCCCTGGCTCGGCGTCTACTGCGCGGATATCGAAGGTGAGGTCGTCGTACTCGGTCTGGCGCGCGGCGGTCCCGCGGAGCGCGCAGGTATGGATGCTGGGGATATTATCGTTTCGGTGGCCGGC
>CAYOEI010000212.1:0-19998 GCA_964402825.1 uncultured Hyphomicrobiaceae bacterium | reverse complement strand
CTCCATGTCGGGCGTATTGAGTCCGACCAATGGGTAAAGCGCCATGCGGCCGAAGATAAAGGGCGCACCCTGGAGGAGTTTTACGATGAGATGGGGGCGGCACTGCCCATGGGCCGCGTTGGCACGGGGCAGGAATTCGCCAACGCCGCTCTGTTCCTGGCCTCCGATGCAGGCTCCTATATCACCGGCGCCGCACTCAATGTGGATGGCGGCCTCTGCACAGCGATGTAAGTGTTATCAGGCATTGCCGGTTCTCACTACGCAGAGATGCCTTCACTATGAGACGCCTTCATTATTGATCGGCAGGATCTGGGGTTTCTCATGCAGATAGCGCTTATCGGTTGCGGTGAAGTCGGCGGGGCTTATGCCCGCGCGCTGAGAGGTAAGGCCACACTTCTTCTCTGCGATATCGTTTCTGACGGGCGGCCCGGCGCCCTGTCGCAAGATTTGGGCCTGCCGCTCAACACACATCCTGGCGACTGGTTGCAAAATTGTGATTTCGCCATTGCTGCAGTCCCGGGGCGTGAGAGCGCCGTCGCTGCTGCATCCACGCTGCCCTACCTGCCGCATGGAAGTATCTATGTTGATGTCTCAACCGGCGCGCCGGATTCATTGAGACAGTCCGCAGAATACTTCGCGGCTTCGGATCGTGCATTTGTGGATACGGCCATCATGGGCGCCATTGCGCTGACAGGGGGTAAGACCCCGGTTCTCATTGCGGGCGATGAGGCAAAACGCGCCAGCGAAGTTTTTGCTCTCATGGGTGCGAGGGCCAAAATTCTGGAAGATGCCAAGCCGGGAGATGCGATTGCCCTGAAACTGCTGCGCTCGGTAGTCGTCAAAGGGCTGGAATGCGTGGCGATTGAAAGCCTCACGGCAGCGGAGCATCTGGGTGTGCGTGACAAGCTGTTTGACGCACTGAGTGATCTGGACGCCTCACCCATAGCAGACATGATGAGCGCGCTTGTGACAACGCATATCCTGCACGCGGAACGGCGTATGCATGAGATGGAGGAATCCGCCGCGCAATTGCGTGCGCTTGGGTTTGATGCCTCCGTAACGGGCGCTCTTGAAGCACGCTACAAGGCGACACTGGCTGGCCTGGTTAAAAATCCACCCGCCTCGGACGCCCATGAAACCCTGGACAAAGCCCTTGAATGGTTAATTACAGCCGGGCGCAAAGAGAGCGGCGGCTAGACCCTAGTCCAGCTTCTTCTCGAACCAATGGTCCGGATAAGGATCGTCATTGAAGGGCGGCACTTCGATGTAGCCGTTCTTGGTGTAGAGGGCCTGCGCTTCGCTCAGTGTTTTGTTTGTATCAAGGCGCAGCGTCTTCAGTCCGAATTCACGCGCCTGATTTTCAAGAGCCGTTAGCAGGTTCTGCCCGATACCGAGCCTGCGTGCTGATTGGGAAACCCAGAGGCGTTTGATCTCGCCAATACCCGGACCACCGCTTTTCAGAGCGCCGCATCCCACTGGCTTGTTCAACGCGCGCGCGACCAGAAATACCCCGGCGGGCGGCGTGAAGTCTTTTGAGTCAGCGGGTTGTGCATTTGCGGGGTTGTATCCGCCCTCGAAGCGCTCGTTCAGCAGATCGAAATATTGCTTCAGGCACCATTTGGCCGTCGCGCTGCCGGCAGGCTCGGGAGAGATGAAGATATCGCAAGCGCGCAGCAGATGTTCTATTTCGGCCATGGCCGCGACCAGCCGCGCCCTTTGTGTTTCGCCAAGAGGCGCTAGCAGAGAGTGCGCGAGATCGTCTGATCTGCGGTCGAGCTCCTTATGCTCGTGCAGGCCTTTGCGCGTGAGCCTTGCAAAGCGAACCCGGGCATCCCCCTGCGCTGCAACCGTTTCAATCAGGTTTTGGCGCTCAAGAGAACGCAGCAGCCGGCTGAGATAGCCGGAATCAAGGCCGAGTTCGGATCGCAGGTCCCTGACCTCAATGCCGCTCTCTCCGATCTCGAACAGCAGCCGGGATTCACCAAGTGGTCTGCCCAGGCCCAGAAAACGATCTTGAAGAACGCCAATTCGCTGCGTGATCGCGCGATTAAAACTGCGTATTTGCTCAATCTGTGCTCCCATTATCTGACTTTAGTCAGATAATAATCTGCTGACAAGCATTACTGGCTCATGACTTGAGAGTTAAGTCAGCGAGTATGGGGAAAAACGAATCCGTTCCGGTTTTTACAGATCAGTAGTTGGAGCAATCCGCATTAGGGTTGAACCAGCGCGTAAAGAAAAAATCGAAACCGCTGAAAGTCGCGTTGATGCATTTTTGATAGGGTTTTACGCACTCGATCTTGGTCTCTTCGATATTTTTACGGTCTCGCACAAGCTTGTTATAGCAGCGGGTGTATTTATACCGGCAGCGATTCAGCGCCTTGCATTTTTGCAGGTCTGTCATGGCCTTGGCCTGAATGATCAATGATTGTGATGACCCGGTAAGGGGCTTTTGTCCGCTCAGCGGGGCTATCGCCCATGCACTTCCCGCCAAGACCGTTGCCACTATGCCCAAACAAAAAACCAGCCCTGCAAAACGCCGCATTTCATACACCCCTTGATACATGTTGCCTTGAGGCGGGACCCGCCCCAGCCCTGAAAAGAAGACTAATCCAAAATACAGCCATTCGGCCAGAGTGAGTTTTCTCAAGCAGAACACACACCAAAAGTACACGGGTAGAGCAGCTCTCACTCACTCGTGAAGAGGGTTTTGTGCAAAACGCGCATACTCACTCCTGAAGAGGTGAGAAAACTGCTCGAAGCGCGGGGATTTCGTGTGATAACCTGCTGGCGATGGAACGCATGAGCAACAAACGCGACGCTTCCGATCTGGCCAATGCGCCGCGGCTGCTGGACCGAAAGGTCCGGCTGGCTCAGGCCATGATTATGTTTGAGCGGATTTGGCGCGCATTGCTTTGGCCATTTTGCGTGTTGGCAGGTTTCACTCTGATGACGCTGGCGGAGATCTGGCATCTGCTGGGCGCCTTTGCACATACTGTGGGGCTCGCCGGGTTTGGGGCCGCGCTTCTAGCATCCCTTGTTCCTCTGGCGCGGGTAACATGGCCGGGCCGCGAAGATGGTTTGCGCCGTCTTGAGCAGGTTTCGGGTATCAAGCACAGGCCGGCCACGTCATTCGACGATGAACTCGCAGGCGCCGCTTCTGAAGAACAACGCATGCTGTGGGATGAGCACAGGCAGCGCATCGCGGGGCTGATCTCCAGGCTCACCGCGGGCTGGCCCCATCCGCGTCTGGCCCGGGCCGACCCCTATGCATTGCGCGCAGCCCTGCTGCTTATGCTGTGCGTCGGTTTCCTTGCAGCTGGTGACACCACCTGGCAGCGCTTCGCTTCGGCATTCGATATCACACCGTCCGATTCAGTTTCGCGATTCCGCATCGATGCATGGGTTACGCCGCCGGTCTATACGGCAAAACCCCCGATAGTTCTGGCCGATGGCGACAACACCCAAAATATCCGGCAGATAACCACGCCAGCGAAAAGTCTGCTGCTGGTGCGGGTCAATGGACCTGCCAGCATCAGGCCGGATGTTCAGATCAAGGGCGAGGGCATCTCACTGAGTAAAAAAGTTGAGCCAACCAGCAGCGAGGATAGCTTCGCGGAATATAAAATCACCATCGACAGAAAAATGACGGTCAACGTTGGGTCTCTCGGATTTGCCCGTGCAACCTGGCATTTCGATATCATCAAGGACAGCGCGCCCATAATTGAGCTGACGCGCAAACCCAGCCGAGCTCCGCGCGGAGCCGTCCGCTTCACTTTTCGGGTGAAGGATGACTATGGCGTGGCCAGTGCCGAAGCGCGCTTTGCGCTGGCGGGGAAAGTGGCCGGGCCAGGGAATGCCCAGGCTGCGAATACAAAATCGGGCAAGACATCGGAGCAGCTTTTACAGGATATGGACAACTCAGTCCTGCAGGCCTTCAAGGCGCCGCATATCGCTCTGACCCTTCCAAGGGCCAACGCCAGGATTGGCGAGGCCCGCGCATACAAGGATTTGACATCGCATCCATGGGCTGGCCTGAAAGTGGTAATGACGCTTAAAGCGCGTGATCAGGCCGGGCAGGAGGGCGCCAGCAAGCCATATGAATTCGTTCTTCCGGCAAGAAAATTCACCAAGCCGCTGGCCAAGGCGATCATTGAGCAACGCACGATCCTTGTTCGCAAACCCGGCGAACGCAATCCGGTGCAAAGAGCGCTGACGGCGCTTACAATAGCACCTGAGCGGTTCATGAAGGACACAACGCTCTATCTCGCTTTGCGTTCGGTCTATTGGCGCTTGCATTACGATGAAAGCCCGGAGGGACTGAAAAGTGTCGTCGATCAGCTCTGGGACCTGGCGCTGCGGATTGAGGATGGGGACTTGCCGCAAGCTGAAGCCGATCTCAAGGCGGCTCAGGATGCATTACGCAAAGCTTTGGAAGAGGGCGCGTCCGAGGCGGAAATCTCCAAACTGATGGCGCAGCTTCGTGCGGCGCTGGACAAGTTCCTCCAGGCGATGGCTGCAAAGGCCCGGCAGAACGGCAATCTTGCAAAAATGCCAGAAGGCTTCGGTCCGCAACAAACCCTCTCCAGTAAGGATATTGAGGAGATGCTGCGCGATATCGAGAATCTGGCAAGGACCGGTTCACGCCAGCTGGCGCAGCAGTTGCTGGACAAGTTAAGCGGCATGATGCAGCGCCTGCAGATGGGTCAAACCAATCCCAATTCACAAAGCCGGCAGATGATGGAACTGGTGCGCGGGCTGGGCGAGCTTATTCAGCGCCAGCAGAAGTTGCTCGACGAAACCTTCAAGGAACGGCGGAAGCTGAATGACCCGAAGCGCGAAGAAAACCCGGAAGAGGCCATAATGAGTGAGCGCCGCCGCGCTGAGCGCAACGCGCGGCGCGAACGCCAGGGGATGCAAGGACAACAAGGTCCAATGGGCCGTGGCCGGTTTGGCGAAGGTGAGAGCCAGGGGCAGGGGCGCGGCCAGGGGCAGGCTGAGGGCATGGCTAAGGGTAAAGGTAAAGGCAGCGGGCAACGCCGTTACGGCGTGCTGGCCAATCGTCAGGGTTCGATTCGTGACCGGCTCGACGGATTGCTGGAACAGTTGCGCACGCTTGGCACGCGTCCGCCTGAGCAATTCGAAGGCGCCGGGCGCGCCATGCGCGAAGCGGAAAAAGCGCTCGGTGAGAGCAATCTGGGGCGCGCCACACAACAGCAAACCCTGGCGCTGGACCGCTTGCGTCAGGGCGCTCAGTCCGTCGCTGAGCAGGTGTTGCAGACATTGAGCTCACGCGTTGGCCAGGGCGGGCGTGGCAACCGGGACCCGCTGGGACGCCCTGAACGCACGCAAGGGCCTGATCTGGGAACATCGGTGAGGGTGCCTGACCAGATCGATATCCAGCGCGCGCGCGAAATCCTCGATGAATTGAGGAAGCGCCTCGGCGAACCCTCACGCCCCATGCTCGAACTCGATTATCTGGAACGGCTAATCCAGAAATTCTGAATTCTGGCCACTCATGTCCGGCCCTATCTGCTTCCAGGTCATCAAGCAGATGACATCCGTTGGATGAATGATTGCAGCACAGTTTCCTTCACTTTTTGACTCAACAACCCTCTTACCCCGCGAATTGAATATCTCAACGATACACATGCGTGTGCGGGTCGAGAGTGCGCTCGGCGCTTGCTGATAAACTTTCAAATGAAAGAAAATAGGAAAATAAAAATTCATATGAAAATATTTTGTGCGCAAATGAAATAAGTGTGGCAGTATGTACGCAGAGTACCTTTGGGAGAAAACGCGATGGATCTGTCGGAAAGACAGGCGGAAATTGCGGAAATGGTGCGCGAAAACGGGTTTTTATCCGTTGAGGCGCTGTCCGAGCGCTTTGATGTGACAACGCAGACGATCCGGCGCGACCTGACCACCCTTTGCGATCACGGTATGGCCCGGCGGCGTCATGGCGGCATCGAGCGTCCGACCAATTCTGGAAACCTTGCCTACGGCTCCCGGCAAATCCTGGCCCGTAGCGCAAAGCAGGCCATTGCCCGCGAGGTCGCGCGTCATGTCCCGGATGGTTCGTCACTGGCCTTCAGCATCGGTACTACGCCACAGGTTGTCGCCGAAGCCCTGTTGCAACACGAGCAGCTGCGCGTGTTCACCAATAATCTCAACATCGCCATGCTGTCCTGCGCCAATGCGAGTTTCGAGGTGAATCTTGCGGGCGGGCGCCTGCGCAACTCCGACCGCGATATTCTCGGCGCGGGCATGGAAGAATTTCTGTCATCCTACATATTTGACATCGGCATTTACGGCGTCGCCGGGGTCGGTGAGCATGGCACGCTGCTTGATTTCAGCGAGGAAGAAGTGCGGGCGCGAAAGCTGATTCATGAGAACAGCCGCGTGACTTTTCTGGTGCTCGACCACACCAAATTCGGGCGCGCGGCTCATGTGCGCGGCGGCCAGATCGGCGAAGCGACAAAGGTGTTCTGTAACGCCCCGCCGCCCGGGAGCATCCTCGAAGTTCTGGATCGCTCTGACACCGAGCTGGTCATTTGCGGCGGGGATCAGGCGCAATGACGGGAATTGAAATTCGCAACCTGGTTAAGCGGTGGGACGATGTCCGAGCGGTTGATGATGTTTCCTTTGCCGTGCCTCAGGGCACGTTGACCGTGCTTCTGGGGCCATCGGGCTGCGGCAAGTCAACGATCCTGCGCATGATCGCCGGTCTTGAGGATGTCAGCGCGGGCGAGGTGCATATTGATGGGCGCGCTGTCACTCATATCGATGCCGCCAAACGGGGCGTCTCGATGGTGTTTCAGTCCTACGCGCTTTTTCCGCATTTGAATGTTCGCGAGAATATTCTGTTCGGGCTGAAGGTCCGCAGGGTCTCGCAGGATGAGCGGGACAAGCGGCTGGCCGAGGCGGCGCGCATGGTCGGCCTCGATGAGCTGCTCGACCGCAAACCCGCCAATCTGTCCGGCGGGCAACGCCAGCGGGTCGCCCTGGCGCGGACCATTGTCGCCGATCAGCCGGTCTGCCTGATGGATGAGCCGCTATCGAACCTGGACGCAAAACTGCGCGCCGAGATGCGCGATGAAATTCATGCGCTTCAGAGAAAATTGAACCTGACCATGGTCTACGTCACCCACGATCAGACCGAGGCCATGTCGCTGGCCGATCAGGTGGTGCTTCTGAAGGACGGGCAGGTTGAGCAGACCGGCACGCCTGCGGAACTTTATGAGACGCCGGCTACGGCTTTTGCCGCGCGCTTTCTGGGCATGCCACCCATGAATGTGATGCGCATTGACAAGATCCAATCCGGCAGTGCGCTGAACGGCGCCATTCCATCTGGGTCGCCGGGCTGGATGCTCGGTGTACGGCCGGAGAAAATCTACATAGCCAAGAAAGGTCTGCCCGTCGAAATCAGTGCGGTCGATTATATGGGCGCGGAGACGGTGCTGCGGCTGCGTCACGGGAAGCAGGACCTGATGGCCCGGATCAATGGCCGCACCACGGTCGTGCCGGGGGAGATGCTGCAGGTGGCCTGGAGCGCTGACGATATTCATTTGTTTGATGAGACGGGAATAAGGCGGGGAGGCAAGGAAGCCATACCGTCAAAGCTGTCATGAAAATGTGTTGTGACGGCGTTATGTGCCGGATCGGTGAAAACCGATCCTTTGGAGTGAAGCCTAGAGAAGTGGAGGAATCAAATCTGATGTACAAAACAATCAAAAAAACTTTTGCCGGCGTTACCATGGGGGCTTTCATGTCCATGGCGGCCGCGGGTCTCCCGGCCACAGCTGAGGCCAAGACTGACCTCACCATGTATTACCCTGTCGCGGTGGGCGGTCCTTTGACCAAGATCGTCGACGGCATGGTCGCGGATTTCATGAAGCAGAATCCCGATATCAACGTCAAAGCCATCTATGCCGGGAACTATAATGACGCCCGCATCAAAGCCCTGGCGGCCCTGAAAAGCGGCAAGCCGGCGCAGCTTTCCGTGATGTTCTCAATCGATCTTTATGAACTGATCGAACAGGACGCCATCGTCGCCTTTGATGACGTCGTCAAGACCGCCGAAGACAAAGCGTGGTTGAAATCTTTTTACCCGACCTTGATGCAAAACGGCGTCACGAGAGGAAAGACCTGGGGCATTCCGTTCCAGCGCTCGACCATCGTGATGTATTACAACAAGGATGCTTTTCGCGCCGCCGGACTGGACCCGGAAAAGGCGCCAGCTTCCTGGGATGAACTGGTTTCAACGGGCAAGAAATTGACCAAGAGCGATGGCTCCCAGTGGGGCCTGATGATCCCATCGACCGGCTATCCCTACTGGATGTTCGGTGCGCTCACCATGCAGAACGATCAGGTGCTCATGAATGGCGCCGGCAACAAAACCAATTTTGATGCCCCTGCGACCGTAGAAGCGCTGCAGTTCTGGAAGGACCTTGGCACAAAACACAAGATCATGCCTAAAGGAACCATTGAGTGGGGCACCCTGCGCAAAAACTTCCTCGAAGGCAAAACCGCCATCATGTGGCACTCGACGGGCAATCTGACCATTGTCAAAAAGAAAGCCAAGTTCGACTTCGGCGTTGCGATGCTTCCGGCCAAAAAACGCCGCGGCACCCCAACGGGCGGCGGCAACTTCTATATCTTCAAGAAAACGACGCCAGAAGAACGCACCGCTGCGATGAAGCTGATCAAGTTCATGACCCACCCTGAGCGCTCAGCTGAATGGTCCATGAAGACCGGCTATATGGGCGTCAGCCAGGCTGCTTACGACACTTCCAAGCTGAAGGAATATATCAAAGGGTTCCCGTATGCAGCTGTCGCCCGCGACCAGTTGAACTTTGCGACGGCCGAGCTGTCGACATTCCAGACCGGCCGGGTGCGCAAGGCTCTGGATGATGTCATCCAGGCGGCTTTGACCGGAACCAAGACGCCCGAAGAAGCGTTGAAAGAAGCCCAGGCGACCGCCGACCGCCTGCTCAAAGCTTACCGGTAAACTCGCGATTAGTGAGGGGCGGGGTCATTCCTTCCCGCCCCTCTTTATTGTTCACCTTCGAGGAGAGCGAATGTATCTGTCTCGCAACACCATGCGGCACGTGCATGGATGGCTGCTGCTGACACCGGCCGCCATCCTGCTTATCGCTTTCACGCACTATCCGACGGTGGCGACCATTATCGACAGCCTCTTCTCCAAAGGCACAGTGATCCGGCCCTCGCGCTTCGTTGGTTTGGCAAATTATGACACGATGATGGAGGACCCGATTTTCTGGAAGGTCCTGTCGAATAATATGTGGTTCGCTCTGGGGACCATTCCCACATCAATCATATTGGCCATCGTTATGGCGCTGCTCGTCAACCGGGCGATGCCGGGACGCTCCTTCGTACGCATGGCATATTTCACGCCAACCATCCTGCCCATGATTGCGGTCGCCAATATCTGGTTGTTTTTCTATTCGCCCGATATTGGCCTGATTGACCAGATCGCCAGCTGGTTCGGCTTCGCCGGGCACAACTGGCTGGGTGATCCTGGCACTGTACTGCCAGCGATCATCATCATGACCGTGTGGAAGGAAGCCGGGTTCTTCATGATATTTTATCTGGCCGCCCTGCAGCACATACCCCCCGAGTTGCGCGAGGCAGCCAGGCTGGAAGGCGCATCGCGCTGGTATTTCTTCCGCCGTGTCCTGTTCCCGCTGCTGATGCCGACGACCCTGTTTGTGCTGATCAACGCCGTGCTCAACTCCTTCAAACTGGTTGATCATCTGTTCGTGCTAACCAAGGGCGGGCCGGATAATGCCAGTAACCTGTTGCTCTATTATATTTTCGAGAGCGCCTTTTCTTACTTTGATACCAACTACGCGGCGACCCTGACCGTGGTGCTTCTCGCCCTCTTGGCGATCATGGCTCTGGTGCAGTTCTTCGTGCTTGATCGCAGGATCCACTACCGATGAGCCAGCACAAGCCAAAGCAATGGAACTTTTACGATGCGCTGGAAACCGTGGCGGCCTGGGCTCTTGCCCTGTTGTGGGTGTCGCCGCTGCTCTATGCCTTCTGGGCGGCCTTCCACCCCAGCGAATACTCAATACACTTCGATATTTTTGCGCCGCTGACCTTGGAGAATTTTCGCGAGGCTCTCTCGCAAGCTCCGTTCCTGCGCTACGGGATTAACACCTTTATTCTGGTTACGATGTTGCTGGCGGCTCAACTGGTCGTCGGAACATTGGCCGCCTACGCCTTTGCCCGCTACCGTTTTTACGGCAGCAACGTCGCATTCGCGCTGGTTTTGATGCAGTTGATGATCACGCCAGAAATATTGATCGTCGAGAACTACGGCACCCTTGCCAGATTCGATCTGGTCGATACGATTGTCGGCATCGGCCTGCCCTATATGGCCAGCGCTTTTGGAATTTTTCTGCTGCGCCAGGCCTTCAAGTCAACGCCCAAGGAGTTGGAGGATGCCGCCAGGCTGGAAGGGTGCGGCATGTTCGGCATCCTGATGCGTGTTTATGTCCCGCTGGCGCGCCCGACCTATCTGGCATTCGGGCTGGTGTCGATCTCACATCACTGGAACAATTTCCTGTGGCCCCTGATCATCACAAATTCAGTTGAAACCCGCCCCCTGACCGTGGGGCTTGGCATTTTCGCTTCCCCGGAGTCGGGTATCGACTGGTCCATCATCTCGGCGGCGACCTTGCTTTCGGTGGCGCCATTGCTGATCGCCTTCCTGCTGTTCCAGCGCCAGTTCGTTCAGTCCTTTATGTATTCGGGGATCAAATGACGCACATTCTTTCCTGGAATATCCAGAACGGCAAAGGCGCCGATGCGGTGATCTCGCTAGAGCGGATAGCCGGGGTGATTAACGCCATGGGCGACCCTGATGTCATTTGCCTGCAGGAAATTTCACGCAATCTCCAGCTTGAAGAGGGCGGGCCTGCGCCGGATCAGATTGCTGAAATATCTGCCCTGTTCCCGGATTATGTCACGATTTTCGGCGATGCGGTTGAGGCCGGCCGCGATGGCGCGGCGGCGCGGTGGCAATTCGGCAATGCAACCCTGACTCGCCTGCCCGTACTTTCGGTCTTCCGCCATGCCCTGCCGCAGCCAGCCGAGGGTGGTATTCGCCATATGGCGCGCCAGGCGACCGAGGTTTCAGTTGCCACATCCCAGGGGCCGTTGAGGGTGGTCAACACCCATCTTGAATATCATTCGGCCAAACAGCGGCTGGCTCAGATTATGCGTCTGCGCGATCTTCACGAAGAGATTGTTTCGAATGCCCAAAATCCACCGGCATATGATGTGAGCGGTCCCTATCAGGACATGGCCCGGCCGGAAGATTGCGTCCTGTGCGGTGATTTCAACATGGAAACGGATTTTGACGAGTATGGAGCCATGCTGGCGCCGAGCGCGGGCGGGGCTGATCTTTTCCATGATGCGTGGCGAAGTGCCCGCCCCGGCAAACTGCATGAGCCTACCTGCGGTATCCATGACCACGATCAGTGGCCGCAAGGCCCCCATTGCCGCGACTTCTTTTTCGTTACCGGTACGATCAGACAGAGCGTCCGGGATGTCACCGTCGACGTGAAGACAAATGCTTCCGATCACCAGCCGCTCATGCTGCATCTGGCGGATGCGTGATGGCGGTCATCCGCATGGGATCTACGCCAGTGCATCTCCACCCAGCGCCGCAGCTACTTCTTCCCTGATCTGCTCCAGCGTAAAGGGTTTCTGCACGATGCCCTTGATCAGGCTCTCAAGCCCGTAGGCGCGCTCGCGTTGCTCGGCATATCCGGTCATCAGCAGAATAGGCAGCTCCGGTGCGTCCCGCGCCGCCTGCAAAGCAAGCGCGACTCCGTCCATGACCGGCATGCGGATGTCCGAGAGCAACAGATCGAAATCTTCCACCGGGGACAGCAGTTTCTCAAGCGCTTCACCGCCATCATGCACGGGGATTACGTCATGACCGTCCATTTCGAGCGCCCGGCGCACAAAATCGCAAACTGCTATGTCGTCTTCCGCCAGGAGAATGCGCGCCATGGTTTTTTGCTCCACGAGCTATGGTATTTGAATCAATGTTTTTAAGTTCACACTATTCGACCAACATATGGCAACTCACGATACCGGTGCGCCAGGTCCATGCCGTAACCCACCACGAATATATCAGGGCATTCAAAGCCCCTGAAATCAGCTTCTATCTTTGCGGCGCGCTTCACTTTCTTGTCCAGCAATACGCAGGTGGCGGCGCGCGATGCGCCACACTCGGTGATAAAATCCCTGGCGAATAAAAGCGTGCGGCCAGATTCAAGAATATCATCCACAAGAAGAACATCGCGGCCCGCAATGTCCGTCTCGATCTCACGCAGGATATCGACACGCCCCGAAGAGTGCGTCTTGTCGCGGTAACTCGACAGGAATATGAAATCCACCTCCGGAGCCACCCCTGCCGCATGGAGGGCGCGCAGCAGGTCCGCTCCGAAAATGAAACTGCCCTTGAGGATAGGAACGACCAACAGATCCGCAAAGCCGGCACCGGCAATTTCACGCGCCAGAGCTTGCGTGCGCGCGGCGATCTCATCGGCGCTGAACAGAACGTCTATAGTTTCCCCGCTTGCCGTGACCGGGCTCATTAAACCCCTTTTCTCAGCGCACCTTGGCAAAGCGAACCTGCACGTCGCGAATAGATTTTGGCGGTGTCGGTATCTGTGCGTTAAAGGCCGTGCGTTGCCCGCCTGGCAGAAGCTCCGATCTCACATCCGCGGCCCACTGATAGACTTCCACCTTTTCCTTGGTGCGCAGTCCGAACACAACGGTCGGCACCTTTAGCGGTTCAGACGTCACATTCACGATATCGCCGTAAACCTCCAGAACGGGGCGCCCCGCGCTGGTTTCCCAGGAATATTTGATTTTGTCGAATTCAAGCCCGCGCACATTAACTGGCAGTCCAAGCCGCTCATAAGTGGCGGCAGCTCCTGGAAGAATGCGAACAACAGCGATGCGGCCATAATAAACGTAACTGGCCACGCCACCCAGGATGATCGCCAGCGCAGCCCAGCCGGCGGCGATATTGCCCGGTACAAAACGGCGCCGTTTCTTGGCCTTGCCGATAACGATTGGGGTGCTTTCGGCTTCTTGCGTTTCTTCAACGGGATAGTTTTCAGCTATCGAGTCCGACTCTTTCATGGCGCTGGTGAATACTTCCTCCATAGCGCTTTCGGTAAAGTCGTCATCAGAGACATCGATTGCAGTTGCCTCATCATCAGGCTCTTTTTGAGTTTCCCCGGCCTCGGTGTCCTGCGCGAAAATATCATCAATTGAGTCTTGTGAATTTCCGGCATCAGCATCCGGCTCTGCCGGGGGCTCTGCGTTCATCTCGTCATCATTTTTGAAAACGATTTCTCCGTCATCAAAAATATCAGCTGGGATGTCTGCCTTTGGCTGGTTTTTGTTGGTGGCGTTCCAGACATGCTGGCAACTGGCGCAGCGCACTTTACGGCCTTCCGGCGGCAGATCCTCCGGGATTTCGTAGCAGGTCTCGCAATTTGGACATTCCAGGATCATAGATTATCCCAATGCTCGCAGGCCGGGCCGGCCGGGTTTGTGAATGACAATATGTTCATCAATGGTCTGCCGGGGGCCGAAAAGCGTTGATAGTGCAGATACTGTCCAGCATAAAGACCAAATGTTCAACGCCCTTTACTCTGTGGAGCAGTATCAGTGATTCGCTTTGATAATGTCGGATTGCGTTATGGGCTCGGGCCCGAGGTGCTCAAGGATGTGGACTTTCACCTCCTTCCCGGGTCGTTCCATTTCCTGACCGGTCCTTCGGGCGCTGGCAAGACATCCTTGTTGCGGATGCTTTTTATGTCCCTGAAGCCGACCCGGGGTCAAATTCACCTGTTTGGTCAGTATTGCGCGGACCTGCCATCGGCGGAGCGCGCTGATCTGCGGCGAAGAATTGGAATCGTGTTCCAGGACTTCCGTTTGCTGGATCACCTCACCACGTGGGAGAATGTGGCTCTGCCGTTGCGGGTATTTGGCAACAGCGAGGCTTCATACCGCGACGATGTGACGGATTTGCTGAAATGGGTTGGATTGGGCGACCGGATGGCGGCTTATCCCGAAGTGTTGTCAGGCGGAGAGAAACAGCGCGCCGCCATCGCCCGGGCGGTGATTGGCAAGCCTGAACTCTTGCTGGCGGATGAGCCAACCGGCAATGTGGACCCGAATATGGCGAACAGGCTGCTGCGTCTGTTTATCGAACTCAATCGTCTTGGGACATCGGTGATCATCGCCACTCATGATTTTCAACTGATGGAACAATGCAACGCACCAAGGCTGGTATTACATGAAGGTCGACTTGAAATTCGGTGACATGGCCGGGCAGTGGGTCCAGAGCCTGAAAACAAGCCCCTGGCTGGGCGTCATTCGTGGCCTGTTTAACGGACCGTTACGCGGCAAACACCGTGCGGGCGGCGCTCCGATCGTACAGCCGGGTTCGGTTGCCGGACGGGCGCTTACGGTGGTGATCGCCATAATGGGCTTTCTGGCCTGTCTGACGAGTGGCGCGGTCTTCATGGCGAGTCAGTCGGCAGATGAATGGTTCGCGGACATTGCCAGCGAAATCACTGTACAGGTCAGCCCGGCCGAGGACGGCGAGATTGAAAAGAAGGTGACGCTTGTTTCCCTGTTTCTCGCCAAGCAGTCCGGGATCTTAAAAGTCAGCCCGCTGAGCGAAGAAGAATCGTCGGAATTGCTGGAGCCATGGCTGGGCGACTCAAATGCGCTATCCGCGCTTCCCGTACCGCGTCTGATCGCGGTTGAAATCGACCGCGGGTCTCCGCCGGACCTGACTGTTATTCGCCGCGTGATGGAGAGCAATTTCAAGGGCGTCACGGTTGATGATCATCGCCGCTGGCAGACAGAGCTGCGCACTGTTACCCGCTCATTGGTAATCGGCGGGTTTTTCGTTCTCTTTCTGGTCGGTGCGGCAACTGTTGCCAGCATCGTCTCCGCGACGAAGAGTGCGATGGCTTCGAACCGTGAAATTATTGAGGTGCTGCATTTTGTCGGTGCGCGCGAGCGTTTTATTGCTCATGAATTCGAAAAACATTTTTTGACGATTGGCATTCGCGCTGGGCTGGTTGGCGCTCTTGGCGCCACATTCGTATTTCTGTTGCTGCCCGTGGTGATGCGCATTATGAGCGGAGGCGGCTTGGCCGCCGCTGAATTCCGTCAGCTGGTGGGATCAGCCATACTGTCCTGGCCAGGTTACCTGCTGTTCGGAGTTGTGGTGATTGTCATTGCCATATTATGCATGGTTACGTCCCGTTTCGGCGTGTACCGCATATTGAAGTCATACAGTTAGGGTCATTCACGTTATGACTGAACCGGCTATGTGCCTGAATAGCTTGAAATTGTGCTAAGGGATGTTCAAAGTTCGCCTCCTTTTAAGGAGGCGTTTCAAGTTGTGATCCGCAGGATATGGTTATGACGGCATTGGTTCGTTTATTCCGGTATGTCTTATACGTGCTGGCGATTGCCGTAACACTGTTTGCCGGCGGGTTTCTGCTGTTCGCTAATGAGATCGATCGTATCGCCCGCACCCCACCGGCGGCTGAGGGTGTGGTTGCTTTGACCGGCGGCAAGGACCGTATCGGTCAAGCCTTTAAGCTCCTCGCCACCGGCAAGGCGAAGAGGCTGCTCATCTCCGGGGTTCACCCCTCCACCAAGGCAAGCCAGTTGCAGCGCCTTGTCCCGCGAGGCGCGGAGTTTTTCCCCTGTTGCGTTGATCTGGGCCGCTCCGCGCTCGATACGCGCGGCAACGCAGAGGAAACCAGGGCTTGGGTGGAAAAGCACGGGTTTTCCTCGCTGATTGTGGTGACCAGCTCCTATCATATGCCGCGCACGCTGATCGAATTCTCGGGCGCCATGCCGGACATCCAGCTCATTCCACATGCCGTGGTGTCCCCCCACTTTCACGTCGAGAAGTGGTGGTCGTCCGGGCCAGTCCAGCGCCTGTTATTCTTCGAATATTTAAAATATTTAAATGCGCTGGCGGGCTATGTCCGCTTGCGGCTGGCGGGGTCCGCGGAGTCCGGTGGTATCGTCCGGTCATCGGCCACAGCCAACTGATTGGGTTGAGATCTTTTATAATGAGCCATTCCTCATGATCCGCGCAGTACTCTACACAGTCGTTTTTTATGTGGTGAGCGCTCTCTTCCTGGTGCTGGGGAGCTGGTTATTGCTGGGTCCGCGCTCCTGGGCAATGGCGGGTCTGAGCGCCCATGGCAGCACCTGCGTCTGGCTGCTGGAAAAAATTGTCGGCACCCGGCTTGAAGTGCGCGGGGCTGAGAATCTTGCCCCCGGTGCTTTGCTGGTGGCGTCGAAGCATCAATCGGCCTGGGACACATTTGCGCTTGTGCCGCTCCTTCACGACCCGGCGATCATCATGAAGCGCGAATTGATGTGGATTCCCTTTTACGGCTGGTTCTCCGCCAAGTTCGGCATGATTTTCGTGCGCCGGGAGGCCGGGCCTTCCGCGCTCAGGCGAATGGGAAGCGATGCCATGGAGCGCGCGAAGGCGGGGCGGCAGATTCTGATTTTTCCCGAAGGGACGCGGCGCGAGCCCGGCGCCGAGCCTGCCTACAAGCCCGGCGCGCTTTTTCTTTACGCACGGCTGGGCATCCCCTGCGTGCCGATGGCGCTCAATTCCGGTCTTTATTGGCCGCGCAGGAGCCTGAAGCGTCACCCAGGCACGATTATTGTCGAATTCCTGAAACCCATTCCGCCAGGCTTGCCGCGCAAGGAGTTTGCCGAACGCCTTGAAAATGCAATCGAAACTGCTTCGGATGCTCTCATCATTGATGCGGCAAAGGCTCCAAATCCACCGCCGCTACCTGAGAATGCGCGCCAGCGGTTGAGGATTTGACACTTTGCTTGATAAGCTGCGCCTTCCGAGCGAGGTTGGACACCGGGGGGAACGCGTAAATGAGTGAACCAATCACCACATTCAGCAAATTGCTGGACCCGATCACCGTGGATGAGTTTTTCACGGACTATTATGATCAAAAAGCACTCCATATCCCCGGTAGGCCCGGGAAAGCAGCGGGAATTTTCTCGTGGGATGCCTTCAATGACCTTCTGCAGCGTACCGCAATCTGGTCCGACAGGTCCTTCAAGCTGGCTCTGGACGGAACGACGCTGACGGCAGGCCAGTATTGCGAGGCGGCGGCCAATCGCGATGGCATGCGGGTCATGCGGCCTGTGCCCGAAAAAGTTGTTGAATATCTCGGCCAGGGCGCGTCCATCGTTCTTGATCTCGTCGAAACACTGAGCCCGGGTCTCAGGGCGGCGAGCGAAGCTATCCAGATGGCGACGGGTTGCAGGGTTTCCTGCAACGTTTACTGCTCGCAGCAGGCACATCAGGCGTTTCCCTCGCATTTCGACACCATGGATGTGTTTGCAATTCATATTGAGGGAAAGAAAACCTGGCGGATATATGAGGGCCGTTTTGACGGGCCTCTCGAGAAACCAGGGTTCAATCAATCAAGCTTCCCGCCCGACTATCACGACAAGGCCAAGGGCAGCCTCGCGATGGAGGTGGAGCTGAACCCGGGCGATCTGCTGTATTTTCCCAAGGGGATGTATCACGACGCCCTGTCGTCAACCGACAACTGTCTGCATCTCTCCTTCGGGACGACCGAAACGACGGGCCTAGATTTCATGCGGTGGTTTACCGATGGGCTGGATCAGGTCCCCTTATTCCGCAAATCCATGCCTCCGCATGATGACGTCGCAGCGCACAACAAGCATATCGAGGCGCTGCGCGAAAATCTGATGGAGATATTGCAGCAGACAGATGCCGCCAGCCAGTTCCGGGAAGAACAGCGTAGCAGGGCTTTCGCGATGCTCTCAAGCGTCGCCGTGCCTGACGCTTTGTCACGCTACAGGGTGCGCGGGCGCGGGGTGCGGGTTGTCAGGCGGGGCTCGGAATGGCGCATTACGGCGCCCGAGGGGAATTGCAATATGCCTGCGGGTGCGGATGGCGTGGTCGAATGGATGCTGGCCCGGGATCATTTCGAGCGGCGGGAGCTGGCGGCGCAATTTTCCGATGTGAACGAACAGACCATCCTTGATATCCTGCAAACGCTTTCCTCAGTCGGGGTCCTCGAGGCGCTGTGAGTTCAGAATGTTGCCCGGTAACCCTTTTTTAGAGTCGCGCCTGTACTAAAAGAACATAGCAAGAACATTTCATTGACCGGAAGGGCCGCACCCACTACCTTCAGCGGACACCGCAACCCCCGGCATATCAGGCATGATGAGAAAGCAGTTCCAGGTTGAGTGCCCGATCTCGCAGGAGATCTGGGACATGAAGTATCGCTACAGGGGAGAAAATGGCATCCCCGGGGATGCAACCTTGTCCGATACATGGTCGCGCGTGGCGCATGCTGTTGCCGGGGCTGAATCGCCTGATGATCGCGCGCGCTGGGCGCAGCGCTTTGAGGATGCGCTCTCGTCTTATGAGTTCCTCCCCGCGGGGCGTATTCTGGCCGGGGCCGGCACGGGCCGGAGCGTCACGCTTTTCAATTGCTTCGTGATGGGGCTGATCGAGGACGACATGGCCTCGATTTTCGATAATGTTAAGCAGGCGGCGCTGACCATGCAGCAGGGTGGCGGCATTGGTCATGATTTCTCTGGCCTGCGTCCGCGCGGCGCGCCGGTATCCAGCCTTGGAGCGGAGGCCTCAGGCCCGGTGAGCTTCATGGATGTGTGGGACGCCATGTGCCGTACAATCATGTCGGCGGGCACCAGGCGCGGCGCGATGATGGGCACCATGCGCTGCGATCATCCCGACATCGAGGAATTTATTGTCGTCAAGGGAGATGCGCTGCGCCTTCGCAATTTCAATCTCTCGGTGCTCGTCACCGACGATTTCATGGAAGCGGTGAAGGCGGATACGGATTGGGATCTTGTCTTTGATGGCCGCGTCTACAAGACGCTTTGCGCGCGCGAGCTGTGGGACAGAATTTTGCGCGGGGCCTATGACTATGCGGAACCTGGCGTCATTTTTATCGACCGTATCAACGCCCTCAACCCGCTCAATTATTGCGAGACCATCTATGCCACCAACCCGTGCGGCGAACAGCCCCTGCCGCCCCAGGGCGCGTGCCTGCTGGGGTCGATCAATCTTGCCCGGCTGATCAAGGACCCCTTCAGCGATGATGCGGAGCTTGATGAGGACCGTCTCAATAAGCTGGTTCCCATAGCCGTGCGGTTTCTCGATAATTGCATTGATGTGTCCAACTTTCCGCTCGAAGCGCAGGCGAACGAAGCTCGGGCCAAACGGCGCATCGGGCTTGGCGTCACGGGACTGGCCGATGCGCTCATCATGTGCGGCCGGCGTTACGGCTCGAAAAAGGCCGCCAGGCTGGCGAGCAAGTGGATGGGCTTGATTGAGCGCGCCGCATATCTGGGTAGCGCTGAAATTGCAGCTGAAAAAGGGGCTTTTCCCCTCTTTGATCAGAAGGAATATATGTCTGCTCCCCATATCGGGCGGCTCGACAGCGATGTTCGAAAGACTATCTCGGCGCTTGGGTTGCGCAATGGACTGCTGACTTCCATTGCCCCCACGGGCACTATTTCACTGCTGGCGGGGAATGTCTCAAGCGGCGTTGAGCCGGTGTTTGATTATCATTATACCCGCCGCGTTCTGGGCAAGGATGGCAAGCACACCGAGCAGCGCATCGAGGACTATGCGCACCGGCTTTTTTCCCACATGTTCGGCGAGGATGCGCAGCTGACGAAGTATTTCGTCACCACGAACGACCTCGACCCGCAAGAGCATCTGGCGATGCATGCTGCCCTGCAAATCCACGTGGACAGCGCCATTTCCAAAACCGTGAATTGTCCCGAAGATATTTCCTTCGAAGATTTTCGCCCGCTCTATGAGAGCGCCTATAAGCTGGGCCTGAAGGGTTGCACCGCCTA
>CAYOEI010000211.1:0-2992 GCA_964402825.1 uncultured Hyphomicrobiaceae bacterium | reverse complement strand
AACCCCGTCCCTACGTCCGCTTGTGATGCTGTGGACGGCTCCTCCACCGGCATCGCGATGAGCCACATTGCGGCAGGTATTCGGGAACCGCGGAGGTCCGTTCCTGGCACAAAGCAGACATTCCAGCCTATGTGGGTTTATGTCCGCTTTCGGGGGCAAAGCGGACATTATTCACTGAAACAGAGCCGCGCGCGCGTAGGTGCTGTGCGAAACTCAACATGCCTAGCGTCCAGAAACCTGTATTTTCAGTGTCTTAAAAAAAAATAGAAAAGGCCAATATTCATACACACAGCGCGCAGCTCGGCCCCCCCCTTGCTGTCAGAAACCTTCGCGCGTAGGCGCTGCGGAAAACTCTGCGTCTCACGCGCGTAAGTGCTGTCGAAAAATGATAGCAAGTGAAAACCAACGCCTCTTTTTTTGGTGGAACGTCATGCCCTTGCACATGGATTGATATGATAGCGTTTTTTGGAGCAGCCTCACTAGAACCGCCCAATGCCTCGCCTCCCACACATGTGTTTTTTTGCGCTGGAAGTACCTTTGCTGCACCGCTTACCAAAGCAGGCACCGCGCGCGCGTGGCGCTGTGCGAAACTCCATATTTTAGGTGTCTCAAAAAAATAGAGAAGGGCCGATATCCATACACACAGCGCCTTATTCACCCCCCCCCCTGCTTTCAGAAAACCAGCCTATAGGTCCCTCCTGTTACATGCCTGTTCTCAAGTTGCCTCGCGCGTAGGTGCTAGGGAGAATTCCTCGCGCGCGTGTGGTGCTGTGCGAAATTGTCGCTGGCAAACATCGGGAGGCCGTTTCTTCCCTGTTAAAATTGTTGCTGGTCACCAAGCCCTTTGTCATTCGAATTCAGGTTTCCCCGGCATGACACGGACGCCCGGTGTGGGTGTGGTGAAGAACATCACGCCGAGAGCGTTCATCGCAGTCTCGACCCGCTCGGTTGAGAATGCGCAGGTGATGCGATCCTGGCGCTCGAGATATCGCACGCTGTTGACGTGAAGGCCCGCTGCCTCGGCAAGCTCTTCCTGCGTGATGCTAGCCAGGGCGCGCGCCGCCTTCAATTGCTTACCCCTGATCAGGCCTGCCATGAGACCGTCTCCGACTGTTGTTTCCACCACCGTTCACGTGCTTTCGCGCCGATATTTTGAGTCGTGCCGCACCGCTTACCGTCAATGACACCTTCTCCACGTTTGCTGCGCCACTTGTCAGGTGAGCTGTAGCGGTCCCAAACGGCCCGCGTCGCTCCTTTCAGGAAATACTTGCCGTCAGGGTTGTTCGGGAAGGTGAGGGCGATGGTGCGGTCATCGAGAATGCCGCCGCCAACCAGTTCCACCAACTCTTCAACAGCCTTCAGGAATGCCTCTCGATAAGGGCTGCGCTCGAAGTGGCTCGGCAGATGAAGCAGCAGGTGGGAATGGACGACCTCCGAAAATTTATGTTTTTGCTTGTTGCGGTGGCGTTCAAGCACCCAAATCCCTGTCAGGCCTCCTAGTATCCCCTGGCGCTTTAATCGTTTGTCGAAAAGGTGCCTGAACTTTGCGAAACGTGACCCGTCCGGATCATCGCCTGCACCGGTGCCGCCCCAGTGGATGATCAGATGGGCAATCAGGGGTGTGCCGATCTCACGGGCAAAGGCCAATCCCTCCATTATGTTTCTGGCTTGCCGGGTGTTGATGCGCTTGCTTGGTTTGCGTGGACTGCGGGGCTTCTTGGGGCTTGGCAGGGCGGATGCGTGTAGAGGAATAACACTCATTGTGTTTTCTCCTGCTGGCAGGCTGTAGAAGAGCCTTCACTAATAAAGAGGCGCTCGGCAATTGGAGCCTGCGCGTGTTCAGGAAGAGATTTGCTTTGCAGATCAAAACGGTAGCGATCTGACTGGTCGCGCAGACCAGCTTTAGGCAGCGTAACAAATCCATAGAGTTCAACAGCTAAAGCATTGATTAAAAACGATTTTTTTAGACATACTTGTCGGGCACCAAACGTCCCGTGAACGTCCAAGTTTTGCAGGGTCATCATAGCGACTTCTCCCAATCGACATGCCATTCGGGAAGTGCTTCGATCTCTGCCAGCGCCTCTGGATCAACCTCCCCACATCGCTCTCGGATATTCCGCAACAAAGCCTTTCGTGTGCGGCAGAAGGCGTTTCCCTCCCAACCAGACTTCTTTTTGCTCGGGGTTCCCCTCCTGCGCTGAAATATCCACTGCAGCGGATCATCGACGACCCGCCATCGTCCGTTAAGTTGCGCTACGAGCGGATTTGAGAGGGGTGCTGGTGCGACAAGCGTACTGTCAGCTATGTCACCACCAGAGGGCAATGAACTATATTTGCGCACCGTCGAATCTGATGGTTTTTTAGGATTGATAGTCTCGGAACCACTGGGTCCGAAAATCAGTTCATTTTCTGGCGGGGGGCTTGATGGATGCGAACACGCAGGGAACATATTCCGCGGACATACCGCGGACAACGCATCTTTAGGTGCGTCCAATATTTCATCTAAGTCATTGAAATTATTGGCGCACCCGACAGGATTCGAACCTGTGGCCTCTGCCTTCGGAGGGCAGCGCTCTATCCAGCTGAGCTACGGGTGCAATGCTTGGCTGCGCGGACAATACTGCATCGCCGTATCCCTTGCAATTGGCGGGAAAGGCCTGGCGCTTGGCCGTCGGGACAACATCATTTTTGATTTAAATTTTATATGAATTTGAGCGTAATATTTTGTTTTGTTTCAGTAATTTCCGATTATAACCACAGCTAACATTGTAAAAGGTGTCCGATGAAACGCACATATCTACTTTTTACTGTATTAGTCTTACTGGTGGGTGGAGTTGTCGCCACTGTTGCTTCGGTTGCCGATACTCCTCCTGATAATTTAAATTGCTCCGAAAAGCGCGTGGTTGTTTATGGCTGGACCAGTAAGCGGCAATCAATGGCGGAATTGGCCGCCATTGCGAAATGGCAGGATAGGGTGAAATCCAAACTCCCG
>CAYOEI010000210.1:0-2505 GCA_964402825.1 uncultured Hyphomicrobiaceae bacterium | reverse complement strand
GGGCACGGTTCGCGATGAGGAATTGCTGGACCCCATGCTGGCGCCGGACCGGCTTATTTACGCGCTGTTCCACGAAGAGGAGGTGCGTGCGTTTAAACCCAAGGCGCTCAAATTTGTTTGCGGCTGCTCGCGCAAAGGGGTGAAAGCCATGTTGAGCAGTTTTGGAGCCAATGAACTTCGCGATATGGCCGAAGACGGGCAAATCCACGTCACCTGTGAATTCTGCAACACGCGCTACGAGTTCGATTCAGCGGAGTATGTTTGAGCGGCAGGAATGCGTGGTTGGGGTAGCTGAGGTTTTAAATCAGCGTGCCTGCGCCGGCACTCATCATCGTATCAGGGCTGTATAGGTGTTCTCTACTGCTTGCGGTGTTGGCTGCGTGTTGAGGTCCGGCCCCAGTGAGCCTTGGAAAGAGGCTATCGATCTCTCAAGCGCAGTAACCTTGTCTGCCTCCTGTGCTGTGAGTTCGATTTTCATGCCGGCATGATCGTTAATCAACTCAACTATGTCGTCATAAGTCTTGCGTTCGGCCTTTGAGAGTTGAGAAGGCGTGCGTAGTGGCTTTAGTGCGTCAATCTGGCCAGAGATGGACTGGAATTTAAGCGCCAGGGAGTTCCGCTCGGGGTCTTTACTAATTTGCTGTTCTACTGATTCCTTGAACCGCTCCATGAACGCAACGCGTTTGGCCGTTGCATTGTCCAGTTTAGGTTCCAGCAAAGCCAGCTTCAGAGCATTGAATTCCGCAAGTTTATCATCGGCCTCCACGTCAACGATTGGCTTGCCGATTATACGATCCGCTTCCTGGAGAAATTCAATGCGGTCATCAAGCTCATCCGCCCGGACCGTGCCCGCATTGGCCTTCGCCTCGATAGCCAGGGTTTTTCCTTAAGTTCGACGAGTTTTTGTTTGTCCGCCGGCGTCAGCTCAAGCTTGTAACCACGGATCCGGTTAATCTCTCTGGTTTGGGCGGTAATGATGGCCTTGGCTGACTGCTGACTGGAGGTGCCCGATGCCGCCTGTCCGGCTGAGATAATCGCGTTTGCTGATATCGATCCAAAGAACGCTTCCGCCGTTGATTGTCTGAACAATGATGATGCAGAGGAACTTATATTCATAACCAACAACCAGGACGACTGATATGGGCAGCGATTGATTCTTATGATTCTCTAGAATGACTAAAGGCGCTTTAACCATGTGTTGTTTTCAAGGGCTTGCTTCGGGCCTCGGGCCGGGCTGTATTGCGCTTGCGCCAGCAGCCAGTCCTGGAAGGCGGCAATGCGGGGCACTATCACATTCTCACCGGCGTGGATTTTTTTAAGGGCGGAAATGATTGAACTCTGGATACCGCTGACCATCGCGGGCGCGTTCTTTCAGAATTTGCGCTCCGCCCTGCAGAAGCATTTGAAGGCGCACCTGTCCACGGCGGGGGCGACCTATGTGCGCTTTTTCTATGCCTGGCCATTCTCCCTTTTATACATTTGGGGACTGATGCATTTCGGCGGCTTTGAGGTTCCTCGGCTCAATACATTGTTTTTTGTCTACTGCATCGCGGGCGGGGCCTCTCAGATCCTGTTTACGTTTCTGCTGGTTTGGCTGTTTTCATTCCGCAACTTTGCCGCGGGCACGGTATATTCCAAAACCGAGACGGTTCAGGTGGCTGTGCTGGGGTTGGCGATCCTGGGCGATCCGTTGAGTACCGGCGCCGTTATCGCCATCGCTGTCAGTTTCATCGGGGTGCTTGCGCTGTCCGTGGCGGAAACCAAAATCACGTTTCGCAATCTGGTCACCAGCCTGTACGGGAAAACGACACTCATCGGGTTGGCCTGCGGCGCTGCCCTTGGCGCTTCGGTTGTATTTTTCCGTGGGGCTGCGCTGTCATTGGGAGGCGAGGGGTTCCTCATGCAGGCGGCTACGGCCCTGAGTGTCGCGGTTGTGATCCAGACAATCGCGATGGGTATTTATCTGGCATTTCGCGAGCCGGGCCAGCTCAAGGCGGTGCTGGTCCATTGGCGGCCATCATTGTCCGTCGGGTTTGCCGGTGCGCTCGCCTCTATCTGCTGGTTTTCAGCCTTCACCCTGCAGAATGCCGCCTATGTACGCGCGCTCGGGCAGATTGAACTGGTGTTCACAATCCTCATTTCCACCATTTTCTTCCGCGAGAAAATCAAGCGCCTGGAACTGGCGGGGATTTTCTTCATTGTTGCCGGAATACTGATCCTGGTTCTGACCAGGCCCTGATGACCGGTGCTGTGAAGCGGGCATCCAGTTTTTTAGCTCTTCAACGCATCGGGGTTGATGACATTGGTTGGTTTGCCGGCATCAAAGGCTAGTATCTGGTCGAAAATTTCAGAAAACTGGATTTCCCATTCATCTCCCGTGACGTAGCCGATATGCGGCGTGCACACCACATTCTCCATGGCGAACAGCGGGTGAGTTCAGCCGTGGCATAGGATGGTGTACCGGCATGCTGGCCTGAAGACAGGATGACGCCGTGGCGGGTGCAG
>CAYOEI010000209.1:0-7895 GCA_964402825.1 uncultured Hyphomicrobiaceae bacterium | reverse complement strand
CTTGGGTACGCGGCTATAGTCACTTTTTTGAGCGCCAGCTCGGTCACCGGGCAACGCCTGGCTGCGTCTGGCGGCTATGCAGTTCAGGATCCGGCCGACAGCGGATTTTTTGTCCTCGCGTTCATCGGCTTGCTTGGCCTCTTTTCTATCGTGAGCTTTGTGGTGCGCGGGCCATCGCGCTTCCGAGATTGGCAAGACCGGCGGCGCTATGAGCGGCGCCGGAGCCAATATGGCTCGCTGGTTTTAGCATGCATTATCGGAGTGGTTTTCCTGGTCCTGTAAGGCTCGGGGAAGGTTGAAAAAATAAATTTTGCCCGGGGGGGCCAAATGTCCAGTTTGCGGGCCTGACTGGGGAATGCGCATCTGATGCGCAGGGGCTTGCAGCATCACGGATTTGGCAAGGGCGAAATAAATGGGGCGGTCCATGCGGATCGCCCCATTGGTTTATGATGTGTCAGACGTGAATCCCGGATGTGATTTATGAGCTGTAATACATATCGAACTCGACCGGGTGCGGCATCATATCGGTGCGCTCGACCTCTTCCATTTTCAGCTCAATATAGCCGTCGATCTGGTCGTCGGTGAAGACGCCGCCCTTCTTGAGGAAGTCGCGGTCGCCGTCGAGGCATTCACATGCTTCACGCAGCGAACCGCAGACGGTTGGAATGCCTTCCAGTTCTTCAGGCGGCAGGTCGTACAGATTCTTGTCCATGGGGTCGCCCGGATCGATCTTGTTTTCGATGCCGTCAAGGCCGGCCATCAGCATGGCCGAAAACGCCAGATAAGGGTTCGCCATGGGGTCGGGGAAACGCACCTCGACGCGCTTGCCCTGCGGGTTCGCCACATGCGGGATACGGCAGGATGCGGAACGGTTGCGGGCCGAATAAGCCAGCAGCACAGGGGCTTCATAGCCTGGCACCAGACGCTTGTAAGAGTTGGTGGACGGGTTGGTGAAGGCGTTCAGCGTCTTGGCGTGTTTCAGAATGCCGCCAATGTAATACAGGCAGGTTTCCGAAAGATCGGCATATTTGTTGCCGGCGAAGACGGGCTCGCCGTTCTTGAAGATCGACTGGTGAACATGCATGCCGGTTCCGTTGTCGCCAAAGACTGGTTTGGGCATGAAGGTCGCCGTCTTGCCGTAGGCATGCGCGACCTGGTGGACGACATACTTATAAATCTGAAGCTGATCGGAGACGTCGGTCAACGACGCATATTTCATGCCCAGTTCATGCTGGGCGGCGCCAACTTCATGATGGTGCTTCTCCACCGTCACGCCCATTTCGGACATCACCGACAGCATTTCGGAGCGAATATCCTGACACGAATCGACCGGCGGGACGGGGAAATAGCCGCCCTTATTGCGCGGCCTGTGGCCGAGATTGCCCATCTCGTAATCGGTGCCCGTATTAATCTCCAGATCGATCGAGTCGAGCTTGAACCCGCAATTATAGGGATCGGCGCTAAAGCGCACATCGTCGAAGATGAAGAACTCCGCTTCGGGGCCGAAATAGACCGTGTCGCCAATGCCGGTCTGCTGCATATAGGCTTCCGCCTTGCGCGCAACGGAGCGTGGATCGCGTTCGTACAGCTCGCCCGTTGTGGGCTCGATGATATCGCAGAAGATCGCCAGAGTGGTCTGCGCGAAGAACGGGTCCAGCGTCGCGCTGGTGGGATCGGGCATCAGGGCCATATCGGATTGAGAGATGTCCTTCCAGCCGGCAATTGATGAGCCGTCGAACATGATGCCGTCGGCGAATGCGGCCTCGTCCATGGTCGATACATCCATGGTGAGATGCTGCATTTTGCCCCTGGGATCGGTAAATCTCAAATCGACATATTTAATGTCGTCGTCCTTGAGCTGTTTGATGATTTTAGTTGCGTCTGACATTTTATTCCCCTGTTTTGCCGTGCGTTTCCGGCCCGGTTTAATTGAAGGTTTGTGAATTCACGTAATGGCGCGCTGGTGAAATAACGATTGCCCTAAATTGCCTCTGTTCCGGATTCGCCCGTCCGAATGCGGATGGCGTTTTCGATGGAGGAAACAAAAATTTTCCCATCTCCAATGCGTCCTGTTTTTGCGGAATTCTGAATTGCTTCGATGGCTTTTTCGACCATTTCTTCCCCCAGAACAATCTCGATTTTCACCTTGGGCAAGAAATCGACCACATATTCCGCGCCCCTGTAAAGTTCTGTCTGGCCTTTCTGGCGGCCAAATCCCTTTGCTTCGGTCACGGTAATGCCCTGCAAGCCAATCTCCTGCAGCGCCTCTTTGACCTCGTCCAGCTTGAACGGTTTGATAATTGCTTCGATTTTTTTCATCGGCATTCTGGACGCTCCTCGCAAACATCGGCAATACGGAATTTATTCAGATGAGTTCAGCACGGCGTAGCATGCAACGTGCCAACTGAAAATAAGAGAAATAATATCTCTATAACAATACGTTATATTCGTCGTGACTCTATGCCGCCAATGGAAACACAAAACCCTGCCCATTGTTTAGGCGTTATGCCTATATTTTACTCAGTGGGGTGAGGGCCGTTCTTTCGATATAGTATTGTGACCTGGATGGAGCGTTGATCGAGTTGCCGCAAAGCCAATGACCCAAAAGCCACAAACAGCCATCGAGGGACTTGAACTTCTCGCCACACAAGAGATGAGCCGCGCGGACGCCGCGGCCATCAAGTCAGGTACGCCGGGTATCGCTCTCATGGAAGCCGCAGGAAAAGCTGTGGCCGATGAAGTTGTGCGGTGCGCGCCCAACTGCGAAGTTGTGCTGGTCCTGTGCGGGCCGGGCAACAATGGCGGCGACGGATTTGTTGCGGCGCGGCTCCTGAAGGAGCGCGGGTTTCCGGTAAGCCTCGCGTTGCTGGGCGTCAAAGATGCACTCAAGGGCGACGCGCGCGAAATGGCCGCACGATGGGACGGGGACATCGCGCCGCTCGGACCTGATATCGTCAAAGACGCTGACGTGATTGTGGACGCCATCTTCGGGGCCGGGCTCACCCGTGCAGTGGCAGGCGTTGCGGCCGATACAATCAGCGCCGTGAATGCCAGCGGCGCGGTCACGGTGGCGGTTGATGTGCCGAGCGGGGTTGACGGGACAACAGGCGAAGTGAGGGACGGCGAAGTAAAAGGCGCCGTGGTAAAAGCCACCTCGACAATAACTTTTTTCCGCCGAAAACCAGGGCACCTGCTTCTGCCCGGACGTATTTTTTGCGGCGAAGTCCGGGTCGCCGGTATCGGGATAAAACAAAGCGTATTGGCTGAAATCTCACCACGGACGTTTCTCAATGGACCGGCGCTGTGGGATGCGTCTTTTCCGCGTCCCAAAATGTCCGGTCATAAATACTCCCGGGGTCATGCACTCGTCGTCTCCGGCGGTCCTGAAGCAACCGGCGCGGCGCGGCTTGGCGCGCGCGGCGCGTTGCGCGCAGGAGCGGGTCTTGTCACGCTGGCCGGGTCTGAAGAAGCCACGGCAGTAAACGCGGCTCATTCGACCGCCGTCATGGTTGCCTCCTTCAGCACCCCCAGCGGCTTATCGAAAATATTGGAGGATGCCCGCAAGAATACCGTACTCATCGGCCCGGGCTCCAGCGCGGGTGAGACAACATGCGCTCATGTCATGAGCATACTGGAGACCAATGCGGCCTGTGTTCTCGATGCCGATGCGCTGACGTCATTTGAGAAAAAACCAAAGGAGATATTCTCCGCGATATCAAAGCGTTCAGCTCCGGTTATTCTCACGCCTCATGAAGGTGAGTTCTCCCGGCTTTTCGCTGCAGTCCAATCTGATGGGTCGAAACTGGAGCGCGCGCGCGCAGCAGCGAAACTTTGTGGCGGCGTTGTCATCCTCAAGGGCGCCGACACGGTGATTGCCGATAGTGAAGGGTGTGCCGCAATCAATGATAATGCACCGGCATGGACGGCAACGGCCGGGTCGGGCGATGTGCTTGCGGGGTTTGCCGCGGGGTTGCTTGCTCAGGGCATGCCGGCTTTCGAGGCGGCATGCGCGGCCGTATGGCTGCATGGCGAAGCCGCCGCCCGGTTCGGGCCGGGTTTGATCGCCGAGGATTTGCCGGAAATGCTGCCGGCAGTTTTGCGCGATTTAGCGCGTTGAGTTCACTGCGTTGCCTGGCTCCGCCGCAAAAACATATTTTTCCATTTGCGTTTCTTCGGCTGCTCTGGAGCAATGCCGTCGCGCAAACGCTGCTTCAGGGCAATGATGCGGCCATAGGCCTGAGCAATCCGCTGGCGCGGTATGGTTCCGTTATTGACGGCGTCACGCAGGATTTTTGTCGCCCGGGGCACGAATTTCGGATCGGATCCGGAGGATGAAAACAGCAGAATGTCGCTGCCGCCCTGAACGGCTTTGATGAGCGTCACCGGTAATTTGTAATAGCGGCGGATTGCCGCCATCTCCAGATCATCGGTAATCACCACGCCCTGAAAGCCCAGCTTGCCGCGAATCCAACCCTCAACGGCTGTCGATGCGAGTGTGGCGGGGAGACGTGAATTGCTGGAAAAGGCCGGGTGATAAAGATGCCCCACCATCACTGTGTCTACTGCGCCCGCGCGCACCAGCGTGCGGTATGGCTCAAGCTCAATCTCCTTCCAGGTTTTTGAAAGGTCGACAAAAGTTTTGTGGCTGTCTGCCCAGCTGCTGCCATGCCCAGGGAAATGCTTCACCGAGGTAAGCACATTTGCTTCCCGGTGGGCGGATATGAATGCCATGGCGTAAGCCGCAACCTGGCTCGGGTTTGCCCCATAGCTGCGGCCCGGGCGCCCGATCACTGGATTGCGCCGGTTGAGGTTCAGATCGACGACGGGGCCAAAATTGAGATTGAAGCCGTAGTGCGCCAGCTCCTGCGCCATGGATTTGTATAACATGTAAGCTTTTTCAGGTTTGTAGCGCTGCGCCACAGTGCGCGCGGTAGGGTAGGCCCGAAAGCCTTTCTTCGCGGAAAGCCGCTGCACCATGCCGCCCTCCTGATCGACCGAAATTATTGGTATCAGAGGATGTCCGGCGTTCAGATATGCTGCGGTCAGGGCTTTGACCTGCTTTGGCGAGCGGATGTTGCGATCCATAAGGATCACGCCGCCAATTTTCCCCTCGGCAATCTGCCTGGTGATGCGTTTCACCACTTTTCCCTTGGGCGATGTGCCCTGAAAGCCGACGAGCAGCATCTGCCCGATCATGGCGTCGAGGGAAGGGGTCTGCGCACGCAGCGGATCAGGCGCTGCGAATGACAGACAGACGCCAACAATCAGGGCCATGCTCGCCGCTGGTCTCAATATGCATGCCTTTCAGGAATGAGGGCCGGCGAAACCGAATGCCAGTCTGCGTGCCGATAGCTAAAAAAAAGCCATTCAAGCTTGGGACTATGACGGATTGTTGACGCGGGTGCCAGTGAATGACAAAGAGTGAATGACAAAGAGTGAATGACAAAGTGTGATTGGGAAATAATGTATGTTTCAATTATCATGCGGCGCTATGGCATAAGGATGGCTATGAGACGCGTGCTCTTAATCGCATTGGTCTTGCTGATCAGCCACGCCTCTTTCGCGATTGCCGCGAGTGAGGACGCTGTCCTGCGCGCCCGTGAAGGCGCGGCAAATCTGCTGCGTGGAAAATACCACGATGCCATCACGTCCTTTGACAAAGCGCTCGAAGACGAGGCCCTGGCCGATGTGAGCCGCGCCAATGTTCTCAATGACCGCGGCGTCGCCAAATGGCGCCTCAAGATGACCAAGGAGGCGATCGCCGATTTCAATACCTCGGTTGATCTGTTTCCTGACTACGCCATCGTCTACAATAACCGGGGTAACGCGCTGGTGGACCTGGGCGAACACCAGCAGGCGGTGCTCGATTTTACCCGCGCCATCGAGCTGGCGCCCGGCTATGGAGCGGCGTTCAACAACCGGGGAAATGCGCTGCTGAAGCTGGACCGCAAGGAAGACGCGCTGAAGGATTACCGCAAAGCGGTCAAGCTGATGCCGACGAATGCAGTGCCGTATAACGGCCGGGGCAAGACCCATGCGGCGCTTGGCCGTCCGTTTGCCGGCGTTCGTGATTTTTCACGCGCGCTCACCCTGAATGCAAAATATTCTGGCGCACGCGAGAACCGGGGTAAGGCCAATCTGGTTCTGAAACGGGACCGCGATGCGGTGCGCGATTTTACCGAGTTGATTGCTCAAAAGCCCGAGACGGCAGAATTCTTCTATGCGCGCGGGAGCGCTCACGCGCGCATGCGCCGTTTCAATTCCGCGCTTAAGGATTTGTCGAAGGCGATCGAGCTGAATCAGGATTTGTCGGACGCTTACCGTGAGCGCGGTTCGATTTTCCTCAAGATCAAAAACCTCGACAAGGCCAGGGAAGATTTCACCACGGCGCTGACCATAAATCCGGACGATGCGGCGGCCTTGAGAGAACGCGCTGACACTTATCGCCGTCTCAAGCTGCCTGAAGACGCTTTGGCGGATGTGGACAAGGCGCTGTCCTTGAAGCCGGGTAATGCGAAAGCACTCGCGGCGCGGGCGCGGATTTATGAAGCGCTTCAGCGCACTGACGACGCGATCGCAGACTACACGGCTGCATTGCTGGCGGACCCGGACATCATTATCGCCCGGATCCAGTTGAAGAAGCTGGGCGTGGCGGCGCCAGAGCGTCCGGTCAGGACTTATATTGGTGAAGCGGTGCGCGGCTGGAAAGTGAGCCAGATGCCTTCGGGCAGCTTTATGGCGACCAACGGCAGATTTCCGAAAATGCGCGTGAGATTGGAAATGTATGGACCGGGCCAGCCAAAAATTCTCGATTGGACGGTGATGAAATACGCACTGCGCGGTATCGGATTATTGCGTTATGAGGCCGGGAGCCTGAGCGAAGACAGCTCAAAGACCTACGAGTACACGGCGATTGTGGATCTGTGGAAATCGAAGGTTGTTGCGGTGGAGCCGCAAAAGTGGGGGACGCGGGAAGCCAACTGGGAGTGGCGGATGGTGTCGGTCACGGTTACCGACCCCGATGGCGTGGGGAGTGAAATTACACTGCGCAAAGCTCCGCGCCAGCCTAATAGCGAGCAGATATGGTCGAATGACGGCTGGTGGTCCGAGGGGCCGCGCGTACAGCGGCGTCCACAGAGGCGGCGTCAGCCAAGCAGCGGCGGCCTGTTCGACTGGTTGTTCCAATAAGGTCTTTTGAGACGAGGTCTTTTGTGACGAGGTCGATTGAGACCCGGTTTGACGCTTTCAACGATGGAGACCTGGACGTGTCCGAAGGGGGCCTGGATTGGAGGCCGCAATGATTCAATCGTTTTGTGGCAGAGCTTGAAAGGCTGGCAGCCATATGAGGCTGGCCCGATTGATGCTCGCCAGAGCCCTATTGAGAACAGCCACGGCGATAGTAAAGGCATCACGCTACGTCAGGCCGCTCAGGTATACGGTGGGGGGCGTCGTTGAGCGAGCGGTGCGGCTTATGGCGAGATAAGCGGCTAGCGTGTGGTCGATGCCGCATTAGATATTGAGGGGCCGTCTTTCGGGGCGGCCTCTTTTATTGGCGCGTTGCTTTAATGGTGCGTGTGCTGAACAATCGCTGACTGTTTCATAGCACCAGATTGACAACAGAGATATTCATAATTACCAATATGGTAATCTTAGGAACAACACCTGTTCTTAGGTTCATTGCCTTCGTTGTGTGACGCTCTGTGACATCAAGAAAACAAAGCGTCATTACCTAAGAGGGGCGCGATCCGTAATGGGGGCAGGACCATGAGACATCTTCGGAAAAGGTTGGTGCGTGCGGCGGCTGTGGTTTGCACTACATTATTTGCATCTGCCACAACCGTTCATGCCAGTTTCTATGAGATCGAGTATACAGCGTTTGGAGTTCCGTCCGACTT
>CAYOEI010000208.1:0-4867 GCA_964402825.1 uncultured Hyphomicrobiaceae bacterium | reverse complement strand
GTTCGCCAGCTATCTTGCGCGCAACACCCAGGCAAACCATGAAATTCTGAGTGCGCAGATCACGCCCTTCAATAACGCCCTGCGTCATGTGGGTATGCCGGAGGTATGGAATCTGGACACCCTGGCCGGTCTTCAGGCGGTCAACAGAATGGTGACCGGCCAGGCCGAGCTGATCGCCTATATTACCGACTTCCGCCTGCTGGCGGCGATCATCGTTGTTTGCATGCCGGTGGTGTTTCTTTTGCAAAACCCCCTGCATCAGGCGAAAGCTTAGAGCACTTTAGGTCATGGAATCGCCAAGCTGCCCGCTCAGTCATAATCTGAAAGAGTCTAGGTCATGGACCTGTGAAGAGTCTTAAGGCTTCTCCTTGATGGCCAGCAGCACATTTGTCTCGTGAGAGCGCCAGCGATACCCAATCCCGAATTTGATCTTTCTGGCGCGCCCGTTCGAGAAAAGCCGCTGCATCTCGCGCTGATACCGCTTGGGAAAAATGTTGATCGGGCCAATATATTTTCCAAACGGGTTCAACTCCCACGCCCCTTTTGGGAAATGTCTTAACGGAATGCCGGAGTCATCCTGGACGATCACATTACTCTGCTTCAGGAGAAAATCGCGGGCCAGAGTAAAACTGCCGCTGTGCAGCAGGTAGGACGCACTCTTAACCAGCGCGTCCGCTGGACCAAGTGCCTCGCTGAAAGCACGAAAACCGCTTCTTTTCAGGCCGCCATTGGAGAGATCGGTCTGAAAATAATAGAGCGTGCGAGGCTGGCCTTTTCTGTCGATGAAGGCAATCCTGACGCCGGGCGATGATCCCTTGGCCCGCTGAGCGCCGCGCGGTACGGCGAGGCCGTCCGGGTTCAGGGCGATAAATTCAACCTCGTTGATGGTGTTGCCGGCACGGGCAAGGAACACATAGAGCACCGGCAGCGCGCCGCGCAAATTTCCCGTATTCAAATCCGACTTCATATGCTTGGTGATGAAGAAGGAGTAACTCAGGACCGCCTGCATGGAGCCTCTGAGTTCTTGCAGCGCGCCTGCGCGCGCATGGGGTGGATATTTTGCCAAATTAGGGATTGGACCAACCGGCTCCAGGGCGCTCAGCACATAGGTTTCGGCATTGGGATAAAAAGCGCTAGCGTAGAGGAAATCAGGGCCGGAGAACATATACAGCATCTGCTTACGCCCGCCCGGAACATGTATCTTTGACCATGCGCGTATAGGGCCGAGCTGGTTTTTCTCAATGCGCTTCCACGCCTGATTTAAAACCCGGGCGTGTTGGACCCAGCCTCTCTCACCTGACAGGCGCGCCAGAGGCGAGCCCGCCGATGGCGTGAGCCCGGCCAGATAGCGCGCCGTATCGTTGGGGCTGACACCTTGGGCCGAATATACCGGCGAGAAGGATATCAACAGCAGCGCCAGCACCGCTGCCGTCATTCGAGCGGGAGCCATATACCTAGTCGCCATGCGTTACTCCTTGAGATTTATCGGCGTTACGCCGCGAAGAGATGAAAAAGACTGCAAGTCCAGCCGCCAAAGTCGCCAGCCCGGCGAATGACTGCACGGGCCGCTCGACAACCAGATAAGCCATCATGAATGCCGTGACGGCAAGAAATATGAGCGGCGTTACCGGGTAGCCCCATGTGCGGTAGGGCCGCGCCAGCTCCGGCTGGCTGCGCCGCAGCACCATCACCCCAAGAACGGTGAGAAATGACGACAAGGTAAGCGAGAACTGGATGTAGCTGAGCACATGCTCGAAACTCTGTGTGAGGATCAGCGCGGTCACGATAATGAGCTGCAATCCAATGGCGGCGGCCGGCACGCCGTTAGCGTTCTCACGCGCGAAGATGGCGAACATGGGGATGTCCTCGCCCATCACCTTGGTGACGCGCGGCCCAATCCACGTCATGGCGCTGATGGTTGAAATCAATCCGGCGCAGATGAGGGCGCCGACAATACGCCCCCCTGTTTGGCCGAAAATATGCGTGCCTGCGACAAGGGCAACTTCAACCTGACCGGCCATTTTTTCCATCGGCGTGGTGTAAAGGAACAGCGTGTTCAGCCCGATATAAAGCAGCAGCACGATGAAGGTTGCAATGAACAGCGAGCGCGGCACGGTGCGCTGCGGTTCGTGGATTTCACCCATGATATAGGTCTGAGCGTTCCACCCGGAATAGGCATACATCACGAACACCAGTCCGATGGCGAAAGGCGCGCCCGTAATATGGCCTAAATCCACCGCTGACGGCGCGAAGGAGATTGGCTGAGGCGTTCCATAGGCGAAACCGGAGATAATGAAAGCGATAATCAGCAGGACCTTCAAAACAGTTGAAATGTTCTGAAACCGGCTGGAGTGTTTCACGCCGGTGAGATGGACAAGGGCGATGAGCCACACCGCACCAAGTCCGAGCCATAGCGGCGATGCAATGCCGGGCGCCACGCCGTTGAAATAGGCCCCCAATGCAATCGCCGCAAGCGCGATGGGCGCGGCAAAGCCGACCGTCATAGACAACCACCCGGCCATGAACCCGACTGAGGGGTGATAGATGCGGGAAAGAAAATTATATTCGCCGCCCGAGCGCGGAAGCGCTCCCGCGAGCTCGCCGTAGGACAAGGCCCCGCACAGCGCCACTACACCGCCGATTATCCACAATATGATCACCGAAAAGGCGGAGGTGATGTCCGCCACCTGAAATCCGAGGCTGGTGAAAACGCCAATACCCACCATATCGGCCACGGCAATGGAGCTGGCTGTAAAGGTGGTGATCCCGGCAAGTTTTCGCAGGTCCTGACTCTGACCCCGGTTCTGGCTCTGGGCAGGGCGGTCTTCATGCCGCTTTGTGCTCATTATTTTAGCCGCTTTCAGTTTGCCAGTCCGGGCTCAAGAAACGCGGAGCGGGCCGGATCGATACGCGGAGCGATACCGGGTATCCGGGCAAGCAGATCGCTGACCGGATTTTCAGCCCAGGCGCGGGTCACATAGTCGCGGTGGCCTTTGACAGCCTTGATAAAGGTAACGCTCCCAGGCTTCAGTGTGGGCTCCAGTTTCGTTGTATAGGAGATTCCGCGCTGCTTCAGCATATGCTTCAGCGCGTTGTTGCCCTTCTGAGTCGAGGTGGCATAAGCGCTCAGGAAAAAGCCTGAATTTTTGCCCTCAATCCAGTTGGCGAACTTGGCAAGTTCGCCATAAAGCCCGTCCAGCAGAACCACGCCCTTCACGCGCTGCTCGATGCCGCCATTGGCCAGCGTCCACGCGGCCGGTACATAGCCGCCGCTATAACCAACAATAACAACCGGCATTTTGGCGAATACATCCCCCGCCTGCGGGTCATTGAGCAGCCGGGCAAGCTGAGACGCCGCCTCATCGAGGAAACGGCGCGTGCCGCCCGGCTTCCAGAAATTGCCGGCGCTTGAGTCGCGGGCGTCGACGGCGAATTGCGGCGCCACCAGCACGGCGTTGAGGCCGGAGTTCGAGATTTGCGCCGGCAACCGCTGCCGGGGCACCACGTCACGCGCCAGCGTCGCCCCATGGCCATGGAAAAACAGCACGATCACGCCGGGTTTGCCGGTATCGAAGCCGCGCGGAATATGCAGCAGGACGCGTTGGTCGCTATAGGTCTTGTCCGCCCAGTATACGCGGCCGCTGCGCGTTTTGCGGCCCTTGCGGTCACCCTTCTTGATATTCAGGAATGGCTTGGAGCTGCGCGGTACAGGTCCGCTATAGGGAAATGGCGATGACCCCAGAGCGACGAGCTTGGTCAGGGAGGGAATGGACCATTTTGAGCGTGCGGGCTCCGAAGGCGAGAAAACCGCAGCCTCCTCAGCCGGCAGGGCGGATGTTATGACAGGCTGCCTTATGGGCTGTCTTGCAGGCTGCTTTATGGGCTGCGCGACTTCTATCGGCGGTTTGGAGTGCACCGAGAAACCTGAGATCTGTGAGCCGGAGACTTGCGGGCCGGAGACCTGGTTTTGCGTCTGCATGGCGATTTTTACGCGCATATCCGGCCCGCCAACGGGCAGGATAAGAATCGAGACGAAGCCCAGAACGAAGGACGCCATCAGGCAGAATAGATATTTCGGATTTCGCAGCATTCCCTCGGTTCCCCGCTCCATCCACCTACGGATTTGGAGGCTGCAACCTCTTTTCAGCGCTCAGATGCGGTACATCTGAGTACGAATTAAAATATTATGTAAAAATAATGTCCACAAAAAGAACTCTGTTTGCCCTGTGCAAGAGTATGACGAGGGGACTTGATCAACCGTTAATTACAAATTCTGGCGGAGAGGGAGGGATTCGAACCCCCGGAACGTTTGCACGCTCAACGGTTTTCGAGTTCGTTACGTATAGTATTAACTTATTGATATAATTATATAATATCTTTTTGTATGTAACCATGTATGTAAGTAAGTGAGAACAAATTTTGAACCGCGGAGAGGGGGAGATTCGAACTCCCGAGACGCTTACACGCCCACTGGTTTTCGAGACCAGCGCATTCAACCACTCTGCCACCTCTCCTGCGATATTGGCTGTTAGCCTCGCAAAGGCTTAGTACACCGGTGTTCTGTCTACGTAAAGTCGAACCAGAACCCTGAGCTTTCATAATAAATGGCACATGTGCCACTTTGATTGAGCAATTCTACTCAGATGCGATCTCATCAGATTTCAAGGACGAGTTGACGATTTGAGAAACGATCAGATCTGTTTCCCGTTGGATTGCTGACAGCGCATCCTTCTTGATAAAGTGATCAAATGCGAAATCCTCTGATTGTGATTGGTCTCTGTTTTGCTTTTGCGCTGGCTTCATCGGACCTACTCAAGCAGATTTTCAGGATGGCGCTGTTGCTTACAAAAAAGGTGGCTACGTGATT
>CAYOEI010000207.1:0-2686 GCA_964402825.1 uncultured Hyphomicrobiaceae bacterium | reverse complement strand
ACAACATCCGCATCAACGCTGTCGCGCCGGGTATCGTGCCCACCCCGCTGTATGGCGAGTTGAATGACGACCAGCATAAGGCGTTACACAAGATGCAGCCGCTTGGCCGATACGGCACGCCGAAGGACATCGCCGACGCCGCTCTATATCTGGCTAACGCCAACTGGGTGACCGGCGTGATTCTACCGGTAGACGGCGGCGTCGATGCCGGCGGTGACGGGGCCTACCACGGGGGCGAAGCCGCTACGTCGAGCGCTGGTGGGTGAACTTCTCCTCTTGGCACTTAGCGGACATTCCAGCCTATGTGGATTTATGTCTGCTATTGACGTCCACTTCAC
The DNA here is from genome assembly GCA_964402825.1 of uncultured Hyphomicrobiaceae bacterium. GTDB lineage: Bacteria > Pseudomonadota > Alphaproteobacteria > Rhizobiales > Methyloligellaceae > UBA2767. Next base: position 2,348 of record CAYOEI010000207.1, on the reverse strand, counting down.
TAACCGCTGAAGAGTTTAACGAGAGCAAAGGCGTGAGCCAGCATAAATAGTGGAACGGTGAAGTTCGGAGCAAGAACCATGGGAAATTGAAAGACGAGAGATGTGTCGGGCTTGCCGTGGTAGATCCGAAATAGGGAAGGTACCGAAAAGAACATGGAGATTCCGGCACCCAGAAACACAGCAAATCCGACTGCATGCCAAACGATGAGGAAATCTCCTCCCAAAGCCCCACTCGATGCAAGGAACGTGACGACGACGGCGCTTACAGCAAATAGGAAGTCCGGCAGCGATCCAAAGATTAGGAAGTGCAGAGGCAGCTGACCCTGCATGTACTTGATGATCCCTCCGATTGCCAGAAGACGAAGCACATGGATCGAGACCAGCTGAAGGTCAGTCGTGCCCGACGCAGCACGCAGCAGCCCTTCTCTTGCCACCGCAATGGTTCCAAACAATACCGCGGCGAATGCTAACACCAGGACGACCCCAACGAGGTTGGAAAGCCATCGCGTGTGCTTGAGAAAGAAATCAAGGCCGCCGGCATAGATTACCAACGCCATCCAGAACAGCATCCCGACAACCCAAACCCCGACGGTCGTCAAATAACCGGTAGTCGCATCGCCTGATCGAAGAAGCCAAAACGTAATCCAGACCAGCTCAGTTAGCCCCAGCAAAACAATCAGAGACCGGAGTCGTTCGTACATCCGATATCCCCCAGTTGGAATTGTGATTTGCGGTGATTGTGCAGCTAATCGCCGGGACTGCCAAATGTCTGGTTCTCCGTCACCCGCTGGTCGATCGGCTTACCATGCCGAAAGCTGCAGGATCTGGCGGCGCTAATAGATCCGCTTCTGGAAAATAGCATACCCGAATGAGCGCCATTATCTTTGTCGAAATGGCAGAATTGTCCAAACGTAAATGTCTGCTTTTGACCCAAAGCGGACGCCTTAGAAGCAGATGTTCAAGACTAAATAGCGTCGCCCTAAGAATTGCTTCAAGCGCCCAAGAGGTGCTGCATCTCCGACAGCGACATTGCTGCACCCTTCAGTCCTTGCACGTTCCAAAGCCCAATAGTTCCGAACGTGTAGCGTGGATGATGCCGCCCTAACCAGTCCGGGGAGGGTGAGCATTCGCCACACTGGGCCAAAGTTGAGAGTAAAGATTCTTCAGTAGAAAGCCTCTCTGCCTTTCCGTCCATTTTTAAGACGCAAATCGAGAGGTTGTTCGTAATATAGTCGGTCACCTCTTTTTCGACTGCATCCTGCTTTTCGAAGTCGATAACATGCTGATATTTTTCGCGTTCACCCTTGCTGGTCAGATCCCTTTCCCAATCATCCAGAAATGGATCGCTGCGTCCAGCCAGAATGCACCGACCAATGTGTTTTCTAAAAACGCTTCTGTCTTTGTTGGCGAAATAGAGGTGCTCAGCGATCCGCTTTCTAAGGTTTCCTTCTCCCGTGTGGGTTCCGACCCGGACAATGCGGTCTTTCCCGTGACTGGTCTCTCCCTTCTCAAAGATAATGTAGAGCCCATTCAGCGGCACATCATGCCCGTCCAGGTTGCCCGAGAAGCGGGGCAACTCAGCTACCTTTTCATGTAGATAACAGCACGCTGAGTTCATGCATTGTCCTTTCAACCAGCCCAATTGTTGTCCAAATGACATCCCTTCCATCGGTACTGAAACCCTATGAAGATGTGGCACCAAATTCTCGCGGTACTTCGCTCCGGTCAAAAAAACATACTCGCTATCTCGAAAATCGGTCGTTTGAAACAGGCGTGACAAGACCCCTTGAGACCATTTTAGTCGGTCTTCTTTCTTCATTTTGTTTAGTGTCATCTCATAGGGCTCAATCACTTGATCCAATTCCAAAAGCCCGTGCTTTGCTGACAGGATAAAGATTGCGTCAGGACGTAAGGATTCTGCGTAGGCCAAGGACTTCTTGAACAGGTCCCCTACATATAATGCACTGGCGGGGCTGGCATGATTCAGCTTGGATTTGCCACAGGACAGCAGAACTACCTTTTTCATGCCCTCCAATTGCAACAAAGACGCAAACTAGGCAACAACCCATCACGCCCACTTCTGCCCGAAGCAGACATTCCAGCCTATGCCGTGTGATGTCCGCTCTTGAGGGTAAAGCGGACATTGTGAGCATAGGTGATTTATGTCCGCTTATGACCCAAAGCGGACACTGGCCACCCGCCCCAAGGCGAGGCTCTCCAGCCCGATCCGACCAATGCTTATGGCAGCCTGCACCCGCAAGTCCGACCACACAGAGAAGCGTGACCCATGCGGTGTGATACCAAACGCGGAGAAACACTGAGCTCGACAACAATACCGATTAGAGAGG
>CAYOEI010000206.1:0-3011 GCA_964402825.1 uncultured Hyphomicrobiaceae bacterium | reverse complement strand
GAAGGAAAGGCTTCGATCCGCAGGATAACGCCACTTCCAGCATCAGACAGATCATACCGATCAGCCTTATGCGGGGCTTGGCTAATTGATCGATCAGTCAGGCGGTTAGAGAGTGTGGGCATAGCATTACCTTCCTGTGGGGCACACTCGGGGCACAAAACAGAGGGGTTTGAAGCGAACCCTTTGGGGATCAGTTGGGAACAGGTTGGGGTATTTAATACATGAAAACCATACGGGGCACAACAATTAGCCGGTGTTTTTATTGGTCCGGATTGGTTCCGGATTAGTCATAACAGCTTAGTGCTCTATAGCTGCCGCAAGTGGTCTGGAAAAACGTTGACGGCTCATAAGCCGTTGTCGCGATGCGGAGCCAAACACCCGGTCATGGTCAAAAGCCGACGTTCACCCCCTGAGCGCCGCAGTGGAGGCGCCTAACAGCAGAGACGGCTCAAGCGTTGTCTACATGACCAAGCTCGCGATCAGGCGCAACTTTGTCACGTACAGACTGTTTCAGTTCTTTGATGTCCGGAAAGCGGCCCTGCTGCTTTCGAGACCAAACAAGCTCCCCCTCGACCCGGATCTCAAAAATTCCACCTGTGCCGTCGGGGATAAGCGTAATGGAACCGATGTCCTCTGCGAAGGTGGTCAGCAGCTCCTGAGCCATCCAACATGCTCTGAGCAGCCAGCCGCACAGCCGGCAATAAGTGATAGAGACATCCGGTTTTTCTCTCTTCGTCATCAGGCAGGTGCCGCAAATATGCGCTGCGCTAGCCAAGGCAGCGGGAGGAGGACTCACTGCTAACTATACAAGAGCTGAAGTCAACCGTGCCGATCAAGCAATCCGTTACGCTCGAAAACACCGTGTGCCTTGGGCATGCAAGACGTTCAAATCGCCATATCAGCATCTTCGCGCCAATAACAATCACACCCCGCAAGACGACCGCCACTAGGTCAGCTCGCGGGGGCAGAACAGAGGAAGTCGGATGAAAAGTGGACATCGGTTCAGAAGTCTCTGCTTATGAGCCGATTCTGTTGCAACACGCTCAATGAACTGCATGTCGAACAGTGATTCCATCTCGGTTGAGGATGCTCATGCCCTTCTGACCCCGGTGTACCCAGCAAATATCCAAGAACGTGATTTGGTTGCAGAGACGCTATCTAAAGGAACAGCGTCAAAACGCCCGTATAGCCATAAACGCGGTTGTGTGAGATCTCGCCATTGCCAAAGAAGCCGACGATCGGGATCTCACCGAACGTTTTCCGGATCGCCTTGAGTTCGTGTGCTTCGCCGGCGAACAGGTTGGGCCCTCGTGCAACGCACGAGAAGTAGAGCCCTGACCTGGGCCGGCCTGTGATCCGCGACTGCAGATCGTCGAGCATGCGCTCAAGATCCTTGGACGCGCTCTCGGCATCGCGGCGTACGAACATCAGCCGATTGCCAGCCGTGACCTCTTCGGCAATCATAACCAGGCCCCGAGACGGCTCGATGCCGATCAGGTTACGAACGAGATAGTCACCGGTATCCGAGCCGGCGACAAGCAAGGCGGCATGAATGTTAGCGAGCCAGGGACGTGGGTCGACTCCATTCGCGACTCCGAGGTCTTCGCACAAAACCTCGAAGGCGGAGCGATCATCCAAGGTCACCAGTACATTCCCCTCGCCGCCGAGGGTCACCTCGTGCGAGGGTCCGATCGGCGAACAGCTCTGGGTTAGCCCGACCGCGACTTCAAGCTCTCCGCCAAGCAGTACGCCCGAGACGCCGCCATCAACTATATTACCCGCTACTTGCGGGAATACGCTCTCTGCCGCCGACAGCCCGCCGACCAAGTAGGTCTCGTGGTCGCGCGCTAGCGTGGAGATGATTTCGGCGGTCCGGGGGTTGCGCGGGTCCCCGTGGACCACGCCGATTCCTGCAGCAAAACCCGCATCGACCGTCGAGGCGATCTCGTTCGGATCCGTGATCGACTCGATCATGCGGTACGCACCATCGGCGAACCGGCCGGTTAGCGCGGAAATCGCCGGCCGGCCGAAATACTCAGTCCCAGTCGCACATACGCCCAGCCCGACGGTTCCGACCCAGTTGCTGATGCTGCTACGGGCTTTCAGGATCTTGACGATTTCATCAAGTGCGCTGGCGAGTTGGTTAGTGACGTACAAAAAGCCGAGGTTGTGGCCGTCGATGTTGCGCAACTGCGCGGCGACGGCTTCGGCGAGCGCACGCGCCTCTCCGTCAGCGACGTGAGCAATGGCGAAGTCGGTCATCAAAACACACGCATCAAACCCGCATTAACCGTAGAATTTGGGCACTTCTGATCAGAAGAAGCTAAGAGTTACCCTTTCGGCTTTCTAGCAATCTGGCTTAGACACTATCCGGCGTCGTGTCTTCGCCCATGCCCAGTCGTATCGGCGCATTCAGTGCCTCCAGGTGGAGCAGCAGTGCACTGTGATCATGTTGTGTCATGCCTTGATCATACAGGTCCTGAAACACATCCCGCACAGCCTCGACTACAGGAAGCTTCAAGTTTAGGTCATTGGCGGTATCGAGAACGGTGTTCAGGTCCTTCACGAAGTTCCGAATAGGAGCACCAGGGCGAAAATCGCGGGCAATCATGCGTCGGCCATGTTCCTGTAGCACCCGGCTATCACCATGCCCACCCGACAGTGCTTCCGGAATCTGGGCCGGGTCGGCGCCACCGGCGCTCCCAAGCAGCAATGCAGACGCCACGCCAGAAATATTCACCGCAACCATGATCTGATTCGCAAGCTTGGCAATCTGGCCGCTACCCGCCGGTCCAATGTAGCTTGCACGCCCCATCGGCTTGAAAACGCCCTCCAACTCGGCTCGGTCGAAATCGCTTTTATCCCCGCCCGCCATGATGGCGAGCGAACCTTCTGCTGCTCCCAGGCTGCCGCCGGAAACCGGTGCGTCGAGCTGGCCAACGCCCTTTTCCTTCAGCATCTGCGCATGTTCTTGCGCCATTTTTGGTGGGATCGAGGCCATGTCAATGAAG
>CAYOEI010000205.1:0-15617 GCA_964402825.1 uncultured Hyphomicrobiaceae bacterium | reverse complement strand
TATCCTTGCGCGTCTCAAGCCGCGCCTTGATTTGCAGGCCCGTGGTTCCAGCTTCTCCGTCTATAAATATCTTGGCGGTCATTGCGACCCTCCTGAAATTCTGCCTCAAATTTTAAAATGATCATAAAAAAATCGGGCGCCTCATTCCCGAGACGCCCGATCATATAGTGATCCGAATTTCCGGAAAGATTAGCGTTTTGAGAACTGGAAGCTTCGGCGGGCTTTGGCCTTGCCGTACTTCTTGCGCTCAACGACACGCGGGTCGCGGGTCAGGAAGCCACCCTTTTTGAGTACGCCTCTGAGCCCTGGCTCATAATAGGTGAGCGCTTTGGAAATGCCGTGGCGCACAGCGCCGGCCTGTCCTGACAGCCCACCTCCGCGCACGGTGCAGTTGACATCAAACTGATCCGCACGCTCAGCCGCATTAATCGGTTGCTTGAGGATCATCTGCAGCACGGGCCGGGCAAAATACTCCACATGGTCCTTGCCATTGACGATAATCCGTCCCGCTCCGGGCTTGATCCAGACGCGTGCGACCGCGTCCTTGCGCTTGCCAGTGGCGTAAGCACGGCCCTGGGCGTCAAGTTTTTGTTCGTAGACCGGCGCGGAATCAACTTCCACCGGGGTGGTCTGCCCGGTCAATTCGCCGAGGTCTTCAAGGGTTTTAACCTCTTCTTCAGCCATGGCGACTACGCGCTCCTCTGGTTCTTGGGGTTCAGCTTGGCGACGTCGAGCGCCTTGGGTTCCTGTGCCTCATGGGGATGCTCTTCTCCCGCATAGACGCGCAGGTTGCTGAATTGCTTGCGCCCCATGGGGCCACGCGGCAGCATGCGCTCAACCGCTTTCAGCAGTACCCGCTCAGGAAATTTCCCCTCAAGTATCTGCCCTGCTTTCGTGCTCTTGATCCCGCCGGGATACCCGGTATGGCGATAATAAATCTTGTCGGCCTTCTTCTTGCCGGTCAGCGCCACCTTACCCGCATTCACGACGACAACGTGATCGCCGCAATCGATATGGGGTGTGAACATAGGTTTGTGCTTACCACGCAGGCGCATGGCAATCAGCGAGGCAAGACGGCCAACCACAAGATCGGTCGCGTCGATCAATATCCACTTTTTTTCGACTTCGGAAGGTTTTGCCGAATAGGTTTTCATTACAAATTTTCCTAAATGTTCCTGGCGCCCGCTGCCCTCCGCAACAGCGCCATAAATCAACCATCTGCAATATGCAGGTTAATTTGCTGGCGGTTTTCTATGCGGTTTGTGGTGCGCGGTCAAGGGGTGAATAGCAAAAAACCGCTTTATTACAAGTATTTATATAAGCGGTATTATAATACCGCAATAGGTAAAAACACTCAATAAAGAAGCTGAATATCATATCATTGGCTGAAACGCCCAATGAGGGTTTAGGGGCTGAATAAACTATCGTTTTTCGGGCGATGGAATTGAATATGTGGCTGTCGCGTGGGCAACGGCATCAGTACTGCCATCGGAAAACAGAAAAACATCTCCAACGGCCAGGCGCCGACCCAATTTCAGAATTCGTATTTTCGCTATCAGGTCTTTCGGGGCAGGTTTGCGCAGAAAATTGATCGACATATTGGTCGTAACTGCGAGTTGAACCGGGCCAATCATGGACAATAAGCAGACATAGAATCCAAAATCAGCCAGCCGAAACATCGCAGGCCCGGAAATCGTGCCTCCTGGACGTATCTCGGCTTCGGAAAATTCCATACGCAATTGCGCGTTATAAGGCTCAAGACTTTCGATATGAATGGGCGGCCAATTGGTGTGGCGCTGGGGGAAAACTTCGTCGAGAAAGCTGGCAAGCTCCTCTGCCGTCATCGCCAGTTCTTGTGTTGCGTCCGTAGCGCCGGATTTTTGCATGATACCCCCTGGTGCCGTATCCACATCCATTGTTCATCAGATGGCACATTTTTGCCTGAGTCTATAATGGGCAGATAACAAGAAATGAAGATCGATAATGGACTAATCCTAAAGCTACACTATGGTGGCGGCCTGCAGGTCAAGTGAGTTCGAAACTATAATATGATGATAGACACACCCCTCACCAACGAAGATGTACTTTTGCGCGAGGATCGGGGGTCTATCGCACTGCTGACTCTCAACCGGCCAGATGCGCGCAACTCTTTATCGCAAGAGTTGATGGCGGCGCTCCAGTCGCAGTTTGATGAGATCTCAAATTCCTCTTCCATCAGGGTCGTCGTGATAGCGGCCAATGGTCCGGTCTTTTGTGCAGGGCATGATATCCGGCAAATGGAAAGTCACCGCAGTGACGGCGATGGCGGCAAGGCCTATTTCGAGGCGGCATTTGCGCAATCTTCAAAACTGATGCAATCAATCGTCGGCTGCCCGAAACCCGTCATTGCCGCGGTAGCTGAAACCGCAACGGCTGCCGGATGCCAACTGGTCGCAACATGTGATCTTGCGGTGGCGGGTGAGGAAGCTAAATTCTGTACGCCCGGAGTACACATCGGATTGTTTTGTTCAACGCCAGCTGTTGCTATTGCGCGTAATGTAGGGCGCAAACGGGCTATGGAAATGCTACTTCTGGGGGGCATGATTACTGCTGCTGATGCGTGTGATTACGGGCTCGTAAACAAGGTGGTGCCCAAGGCGCGTGTACTGGAGGAAGTGTTGAATATGGCCAATGCGATCGCCTCAAAGTCCATGCCAGCTCTGGCTCTTGGCAAGGCAGCGTTTTACGAGCAGTTCGATCCTGACCTGGCTGCGTCTTATGACCGGGCTTCGCGCGCAATGACCGAAAATATGATGCTGGAGGACGCGCATGAAGGTCTCGGGGCATTTCTTGAAAAGCGCGAGCCCAAATGGCGGGACGCCTAACGTCCCGATCAGCTATTAACATGAACCATGACAGCTACGCCGACGACTATATCCATGAAGTTCTGAACACCAACCGCAGTTTTGCCATCGTTGGGGCCAGCGCAAATACTGTGCGCCCCAGTTATTTTGTCTTGAAATACCTGCTCGATAAGGCGTTTGAGATCATTCCCGTAAATCCGGGGCTCTCGGGGACGGAACTGCTGGGCCAAAAAGTTTATGGCGCGCTCAAGGATATCCCCTCTCCTGTCGATATTGTCGATATTTTCCGCAGTTCCGAGGCCGCGCTGGAGATTACAAAAGAGGCGATCGGGATTGGGGCAAAGGTGGTTTGGATGCAGCTTGGCGTTCGTAATGATGACGCTGCTAAACTTGCAGAAGCCGCCGGATTGAAAGTTGTCATGAACCGGTGCCCGAAGATCGAATATGCCAGGTTATCCGGCGAAATTGGCTGGGCGGGGGTTAATTCGCGCACAATTTCCAGCGTACGGCCAAAACTGGGGCCAAGCGGATTTCAACATCGCATCTTGCGTGACAAATAATTTGTTGGTTCCCTGAACAATCAAGTTTTCAGATCTTTTGCAAAAGCATAAAAGGATGGACCCATGAGTGACGAGTCAATACCGGGATTTAACACGCTTGCCATTCATGCAGGTGCGCAACCCGATCCAGCGACAGGTGCGCGCGCCACGCCGATTTATCAAACCACATCTTATGTGTTTGATGATGCGGAGCATGCCGCGTCCTTGTTTGCGCTCCAGTCATTCGGCAATATCTACACCCGCATCACGAACCCCACTCAAGGTGTCCTCGAAGAGCGCGTCGCGGCCTTGGATGGCGGCACTGCCGCGCTGGCCGTCGCATCAGGGCATGCCGCCCAGGCACTGGTATTTCATGCCCTGCTGGAGTCGGGAGATAAATTCATCGCCGGCCGGCAGCTTTATGGCGGCTCCATCAATCAGTTCAATCATGCATTCAAGAAATTTAACTGGAATGTGGTCTGGGCGGATTCCGGTAACCCTGAAGAGTTCGAAGCGGCGATAGACGACAAGGTCAAGGCGATCTTCGTTGAAACCCTGGCCAATCCCGGGGGCATCGTCATCGACATTGAAGCGATCTCAAAGATCGCCAAAAAGGCCGGTATCCCACTCATCGTCGATAATACACTTGCTACGCCCTATTTGTGGCGCCCGATTGAGCATGGCGCGGATATCATCGTCTATTCGCTTACAAAATTTCTCGGTGGGCACGGCAATTCAATTGGTGGCATGATTGTCGATTGCGGCACTTTTGACTGGATGGCCAGCGGCAAATACCCGACGCTTTCGGAAGCCTGCGCCAGCTATAACGGGATCAAGTTGGCCGAGACGTTTGGGGATTTCGCCTTTGCAATTGCCTGCCGCGTGCTGGGTCTGCGTGATCTGGGCCCCTGTATCTCGCCCTTCAACGCGTTCCTGATCCTGAACGGGATTGAAACCCTCCCCTTGCGCATGCAGCGCCATTGCGAGAATGCTTTAAAGGTCGCCGAATGGCTTGAAACTCATGACCAGGTGGCCTGGGTCAGCTATGCAGGCCTCAAAAGCAGTCCCTATAATGAGCTGGCAAAGAAATATGTTCCCAAAGGTGCTGGCGCTGTTCTCACATTCAGCCTCAAGGGCGGATATGACGCTGGCGTTGGGCTGGTGAGCAAGGTCAATTTATTCAGCCACCTCGCCAATATCGGTGATACCAAGAGCCTTATCATTCACCCCGCATCAACCACGCACAGCCAGTTGACGCCTGAAGAGCGTGCAACGGCGGGCGCGGGAGATGATGTGGTGCGGCTATCAATCGGCATTGAAGACGCCGGCGATATTATTGCCGATCTGGAGCAGGCACTGGCACAAGCTGGTTGAGATGACATAGGGCCAGGGTAAAGACAAAGATCGCGACTGCCTGATGCGCGAGGCCAAGCCCGATGGGAACATGTGCGAGCAAAGTAGCGATGCCGAGTGCGGCCTGGGCCAAAAGGGCCAGAACGAGCATTCCGGCTCCAAGAGCTATTGACCCTGTTCCGCAGCGCTTCGTAGCGAGGACGGTGTGGATCAGCGACCAGATAATAAGGATGTAAGCCAACATCCTGTGATCAAACTGAACCGTGAGCGCATTCTCAAAGAGGTTGAGATGCCAGGGCGTCATGACGCCCAGACCTTGTGGGATGAAGACGCCATCCATGAGCGGCCACGTATTGTAGCCCTCCCCCGCATCAAGGCCGGCGACAAAGGCGCCAAGGGCGATCTGGAGAAACAGGCCAGCGACCAGAACCATTGCTGATGCCCGGATTCCTGGAGATCCTGCGGTGTCTTGCCTGCCTTGCGGTTGTAATCGAATCGCCACCCACAGGATGTATCCGAAGATGAGCACTGCAGCGCACAGATGCGCCGCAAGCCGGTACTGGCTCACATCGACGCGGGTCACAAGCCCGCTCATGACCATGTACCAGCCAAGCGCCCCCTGGAGCCCGCCAAGCACGAACATGAGCAACAGTTTTGGCCATAATCGTTTTGATATTCTCCCGGTGGCCCAGAAAAACAGGAACGGCAGTAAAAAGGCGAAACCGATCATCCGGCCGAGAAACCGATGCGCCCACTCCCACCAGTAGATTGTTTTGAATTCACCAAGGCTCATGCCCTTGTTGACGAGTTGATATTCCGGGATTTGACGGTATTTGGCAAAAGCCTCGGCCCACGCTGTCTCACCCAGCGGCGGGATAATTCCGAGTAAAGGCTTCCACTCGGTGATGGAGAGGCCAGAGTCAGTGAGCCGTGTCGCACCACCTACGATAATCATTGCAAAGATCATGACGCACAGCACGAACAGCCAAGCCCGAACGGCATGGCCATCTTTTTTTATGCTGGATTTAGTGTAGGCCTTCATCGCTATTCCTATGGTGGTCTCATGGGACAATAATGCATGTTGCCGCACGCGGTAGTCCTGATAGTTTCAAGCCATGACAATACGAACGCGTAAATTTATAGGCACGGTTCTTTTGGTGCTCTTTATGGTCGTCTATGCCCTGATAGCAATGGCGCTGGGTGCATCACAAATCGTGGGCGGCCCCTACATCCTGCAGGTGATTTATTTTCTGCTAGCTGGATTGGTGTGGATTATCCCAGCCGGGATTTTAATCCGGTGGATGGCACGGCCCGATCAGACTGAAACATAAAAAAACAAATTATTCAGGCGGCGTTGACGCGGCGGAATTTATTCCACAGCGCGAAGGGCGCCCCGGACATATAGAGCCGGGTGAAAATGGAAGATTGATAGTCTCCGTTGAGTGAGACACGCGGCAGCGCCATCATGTGCTCGGCATGTTCGGGGAAGACGATGCCTTTGCGCGTGGTGACTGCTGTCTTGAAACCAAGCTCTTTAGCGATTTCGAATTCACGCGGTCCAGCGCTCGAGGGGTCTCCATAAGGGTAACTGAAATGAGCTGGCCATATGCCAAGTTCTTTTTTGATTCTGTCAGCCCCGCGTTTCATTTCATCGCGTGCACGTACCTCGGACAGCCTCGCCAGGGCCTGATGTCCAACAGTATGCGCGCCGATTGTAACCAGCGGGTCTGCCGCAATTTTTCTGATTTCATCCCAGGTCATGATCAGATCACGGCAGTGCTTTGCCATATCAACGCCGTGTGTTTCGCACAACTCCGCCATTAGCTCTTTATGCGAATCAGCATCATGGTCGCGCAGGTGGTGGTAGATAAAATCAAAAGCTGCGTTCTTTTCCGCAACCGTTGTTGCGGTCAGATTGCAAAGCTCGCTTCCGGAATTGAAATTAATTTCATCGTTTGAGGCAACCACCTGTTCAAGCGCTAACCACCAAATCTCGCCCCGTCCTTCAGGATAATCAGACGGGACGTAAATGGTGAAGGGCGCCTGATGTTTCGCGAACACCGGAAAAGCAACCTCAAGATTGTCCCTGTAGCCATCGTCGAGAGTGAAACAGGCAAAACGCTTTGACGTATCTCTCTCAACGATGCGTGCGTGGGCTTGATCAAGTGAGATAATATCGAGCCCGGCTTCTTTCACATCCCGCAGGACAGTATCGAGATAATCGGGCGTTACCATCAGTCCCCGGTTAGGCGCGAATTCACCGGGCTTTTGTGACGACACCTGATGCAGCATGAAAATCAAACCGAGCCCTTCGGTAAAAGGCGCAATGAGGCGATGAGCGCCCGAATAGTAAAGCGCCTTCATGCCCGGTTTCAGAATGTCCGAAGGGAGACCGATCATCTGATTTTCTCATTCCTGTTCATGCGCAACACCAAGTTAACCTGTTGCCGCTAGCTTTTATGTTCTGGCCGAGTATCTCAGGCTTTCATTGAAAAAGCCTTGATGTGTTGCAGACTTAGCCAGAGTGCCACGCGTTGTGTATTGCGTAGGAGTGGGGCATGTCCGTTATCTGTTTACCTGGCGTCGTCCAGTTGCATGATAGTGCGCTGGCAAAAGCTAAATCCGATCACGTGGTTGAAACGGCGATGGGCCGGATACGCCTATCGGTTTTCCGGGATATTCGGCTGGCTGAAAATGCGTGGCATACGCTGCAATCGATAACCGCTGGAGCGCCTGAGCAATCCTATGAGTGGGCGAAAGCCTGGACGCGCTGTAATGCGCAGGATTCGGAAAATAATGTCGCAATAGTTTGCGGGCGTTCTGAAACCGGTGAAGTTCATTTTGTCTGGCCATTCGAAGTCGTCACCCAAAAGGGGTTGCGTTGTCTGAAATGGATTGGGCAGGATCGCGCCAATCATAATATGGGACTGAACACCCTGGAATTTTCTCGTGGCGTAACGGCATCTGATGTCAAAGCATTGCTGTGCAGGGCGGCTCAGATTGCCGGCGATGTCAGCGCGGCAATTTTTAGGAATCAGCCTGTTGAATGGAATGGAATTCCCAATCCTCTGAGATTTCTAACCCATCGCCCAAGCGCCAATCAGGGGCATATGCTGCTCCTGGATAGCGATTATGACACGTTGTATCGCAACCGGTTCTCTGGCAAGTCGCGCAACTTGCTTGCGAGAAAGGCGAGGAAACTGGGCAAAATTGGTAAGGTTGAATTTGGCTGGGCGCGTTCTGATGAAGAGCGTTTTGAATTGCTGAACGCGCAGTTCCGGCAGAAATCACGGCAATCCGGCAGCCAAGGAATTCAAAACGCCTTTGATGATGATGAGCATCGCGCTTTCGTACACGATATCGCTTGTAAAAGTTCTGGCGGGGATGCGGTGCTGGAGTGCGCCTATCTCAAGCTCGGCGGTTATCCCGTCGCCATTTCCAGTGGCGTATTTTACGCCGATACTTTCTCGCTCCTTCTCACATCCATGGACGATGGGCCAGCCAGGAAATTTTCACCGGACATGCTGCTGATGCATTATCAGATTGAAGAAGCCTGCCGCCGGGGGCTTAATTTTTTCAACATGGGTGCAGGCGACGCCAACTACAAAAGCGCGTGGTGCGACATCGATGTGCCGCTCTTTGACAGCGCAATTGCATTTGAGGAACGGGGCTATCTGGTGACATTGCCTTTAATGGCAGGCGCTGCCCTCAATCGTTTCTCCAGAATTTTCATTCCCAGAACTTTCATCCCAAGTCAGACATTTTAAGCCGCCGCACGTTTCCATCCTGGTAACTGCGGTAAGGACCATCCGGTTATGATGTTGGCTTTCAATATTGCCATGGCCGGTTGAGTGTGCAACCCGGCGAGGATGGCATCCGCGAGCCACATTATATTGTCTTGAGTGCTTGTCATATCGGCAACCAGAACCAGCCATGGTTCTGTCTGGCAAGGCTGGGTGATAAGCAATTTGGCTTCTGCTGGACCACAGTAAAACACAATTTGATCATAGGCGGTTTCCAGCGCTTCAACCAATTGGGCCAGGTTTGAAGAATCGATCGCCTGAATCTGGCCAGTCTCTGAACCACCGGAAATGAGATGAAGTGAGGAGTTTGGGTCTCTACGAACAGCATCTTCAAGACTGGCGCTGCGAGACAGCACATTATGCAGGCCAGGGGCGTCTGGGATATTCATGGTAATGGCGATGTCGTCTCCGATCGGAGACGCATCCACGAGAATTGTTCTGGTCCCGGCCCTCACCAATGCGCGCGCGGTATCTATGATTTGCTGAGTTGACTCATCGCCGCCAGAGACAGATGACATGATGATTCTTCGGGCGCGCTTGGATGTGAGTTGTTGCACCAGATTGCGGACGGACCTTGTTTTTATTACATGTTCAGCTGGATTGATTTCTTTCCCGCCATGGTCAGCCCTGATCTGCTCGGGCGCGCGGCGCAAGTCAGGCTGCGCGAAAATAAGTTCACGAGCGACTGTGTGAGCCAGTCCGAGCAGCGCAACGGCTGCTGCGGCCAAAAGGGCGATTGGTCCTTTCTTGGGAAAAGACGGAGTACTTGTGACATGCGCCCGCGAGATAATGCTTGCATGGGCTGGCACCGATGCCTGATCGCGCCGTGCGCTCGCGTCTCGATAGCGCGAAAGATAGGATTCCAGAATGTCACGGTTTGCCTTGGCTTCGCGCTCCAAAGCTCTCAACTTGATCTGGCTCTCATTACCCTTGGACGCCAATTGTTTCAGCTCGGTCAGGCTCTGGCGCAAAGAGGCCTCCCTCGCCCCGGCGATCTGGGCTTCGTTCTTCAAACTTGTTACGACTTTACGCGCTTCTTGACGGATTCTGCGCTGCAGATCGGAAAGTTCAGAATTGAGTTGTTTGATGCGCGGATGAGATGGCAACAATGTTGCCGAAACCTCAGCTAGTGCGCGCTGCGCCCCGACACGCTGCTCAAGGAGCCTCTGGATCAGGCGTGAATTGACGACATCCGCCGCGGAAGCGACATCGCCTTTGTCCTTCAGCATCTTGCGAATAAGAACGGCGCGCGCTTCAGCTTCGGTGCGCTGGGCTTTGGCGAGTATAAGCTGGCTGTTCAATCCCGAGAGTTCCTGCGCGTCCAGCGTGACGTTGTTGG
Organism: uncultured Hyphomicrobiaceae bacterium; assembly: GCA_964402825.1. Classification (GTDB taxonomy): domain Bacteria; phylum Pseudomonadota; class Alphaproteobacteria; order Rhizobiales; family Methyloligellaceae; genus UBA2767. Next base: position 5,740 of record CAYOEI010000205.1, on the reverse strand, counting down.
AACCCCTCAGCAGCCCTGAAGATGAGCGGAATCGCTCCGCGGCAATATCGGCGGCTTCAACCTTTTTGGTCAGTTCAGAGATCTGTGCACTGAGCCAGATGCTGGCTTCTTTTGTCTGTTTGAGTTTTTCGCCTTGCTGCCATGTGAGATAAAACTCGGACAGTCTGTTTGCGGCCCTGGCGGCTGTTTTGGGATTTTCTGATTGGAAGGAAACAGCAATCACCCGTGATTTCTGCAGTTGATATACATCAAGCTGCTTCATGAAGGCGCTGACGACCTTTTCCTGTAACACGGCCTTGCTGCGGGTCTTTTTCAATCCTAAAAAATACTGCGCTTTTTGAAAGATCGTTTTCTCACCAATTTGTGAATTGAATTCCGGCTCATCGATAAGCTTGAGTTCCTTCACCACGCTTATTGCCAGGTCCTGCGATAACAGCACCTGGACCTGGCTTTCGACAGTCTCCTGATCGGTTACTGTGCGCCGCTCACTCTGGACCAGGCTGGCCGCCGGCCTTTTGTAGGAATTGTCTTCGCGTTCAATAAGGATGCGCGCCTGAGAGGTATAAATAGGCGAAACGAATGTCAGAGCCACGTAGACGGCGATGCCGGTGGCAGCTGTAAACAGCGCAATCCAGAACTTACGGCGGGAGATGGCGCGCAGTAAGGCGGAAATTTCAATATCGTCTGAGGTGGAAGACCAGCTTGTGGGATGCATAATCATACTCATACAATAGCGTTACTGAACTCACTCCTTTGTACTGATTCCCGGTAACCAAAGACTTAAGAGCTGAACCAAGACGGCACGGCTGCTTAATTTTTATTAACCATACTGGGCGTAGAAATAGAGCCTAAGAGATTCGATTACTGCTTTCGGCTGGAAGCTCCAATGGTTATTCGCATTATCCTGATCACAGCAGTTATCAGCCTGGCGCTGTCTGGCTGCAAAACCCGTTCGTCCGGTTATGGCTCCAGACAAGTGGCCATGAGCGGGCACCGTGTTGGCGCGCCGGTGCAGCCGCCAATAGCATTACGCGGCACGACACCAGCTTTTGAGCATACCGCCAGCATTTCTTCACCCTACAGGCTCGATAGCGGAGACCGGCTGAGAGTTAATGTTTTCGGCCAGGGTAATCTCTCACGCTCCTATTCGGTAGATGGCAGCGGATTCATATCAATGCCATTGATTGGGGCGGTGGAGGCGCGCGGCGCAACGACGTTCGAGCTTGAGGGCCGAATCGTGGCAGCGCTAAAGTATAAATATGTCAAAGACCCGAAAGTGACGGTGGAAGTCGAAACCAATCGGCCCTTCTTCATTCTGGGTGAAGTTGGTAATTCAGGCCAGTTCCCTTATGTGGCCGGAATGACGGTGCAAACGGCAGTAGCAATTGCCGGTGGCTATACGCCCCGCGCGAAAAAGCGTGATTTCCAGATCGCCCGGCAAATCAACGGCGCTACGGTGTTACGAACGGTTTCACCGAATTTTAAAGTGCTGCCTGGTGATACCATTACCGTCAAAGAACGATTCTTTTAAAACCCAGATCGCACAGGATACTGGTCACCCGTGAACGGCACTCTTTCCATTATTCAATGTCTACGGGCGCCAGTCGGAGGGCTGTTCCGGCATGTCTGCGACCTGACAGCCGAGTTGACCGATATGGGGCATCGTGTCGGTGTGATTTGTGATTCCAGCCCCTCTGGCGAGGCGGATGAGGCTGCTTTGCGCACCCTGGAAAAAATTTGCGATTCTGGCGTCGTGCGGGTTGCCATGAGCCGGCAACTCGGATTCCGGGACGTTACCGCATGCGCGGCTGTGGCGCGCTTTGCCGGGCAAACCGATGCACGGATCATGCATGGCCACGGCGCCAAAGGCGGTGCGTATGCGCGTCTTGGCGCCCACCGGCGTATGCGCAAAGGGCAAATTATCCGTACCTTTTATACCCCTCACGGCGGTTCCCTGCATTACAGCCCAAAAAGTTTGCAGGGACGGATTTTCATGGGACTGGAAAAACGTCTGGGGAATAAGACGAACGGCCTGATATTTGAAAGCGCGTATAGTGAGCGTCTCTATAAAGCCAATGTTGGCGCCCTGCCCTGCGAGATGCGGGTCATACCTAATGGTGTGAAACCGGAAGAATTTTATGACCGCATCGCAGACGCTGATGCAGCGGATTTCGTTTTCATTGGTGAGTTACGGCACCTCAAGGGAGTCGATATACTGCTTCAGGCATTGGCAGAGGTGCGTAAATCAATACCAGCCAAGGTTTTTATTGCAGGCGGAGGTCCAGAAGCGGAAAAGTTCCGGGCCCTGGCGCGACAACTCGGTGTTTGGGATGCTGTTACGTTTGCCGGCCCAACCCCGGCTTCCACGGCCTTTGCGCACGGCCGGTGCATGGTTATGCCATCGCGCGCTGAATCTTTTCCCTATGTTGTGCTTGAGGCTGCAGCAGCCCGCGTGCCCCTTATTGCAACCAATGTTGGCGGAATTCCTGAAATTGTTGCCGGAACGGATGTCGAACTTATCGCCCCGAATGACAAACAGGAGCTTGCACTGGCCATGCTGGCCTTTTTAAAGAGTCCCGATACATGGGATAAACGGGCTGGCGCGCTGCAAAACAGCGTTGCGCAGCATTTTACCGTTAAGGGCATGGCGAAATCGATTGCGGATTTCTATTTGCAGCAGCTGGCAAACAATTAAGTGGCATATCTGCCGTAAATACTCCCTTTACCATATCTCCACCCAACCTCGGCTTCTCACGCGCAATTAAGCCTTCCCTGACCCGCTCTTGATAGAAGTATTGAAGAGAAATTTCCGGTTCCGGCCGGGGATCAAACATATCTCCTGCAACTTGTTTCACAGGAATATGTTTCTGGGGGAAAAGCACGTAACCAGGCTAGCTGGTCGGTGCCGCTTTTAGGGTCACGTAAAATCATGTCTGACATACCCGTATCTGATCATGAGAGCTCCGATCGCAGAGCCGCCTTGCGTGGTGGTGCGGAGCGCCGTGCAAATGACAGGCCCCGGCTTGGCAGGTTCCGGTTTTCCGATGCTGCAAGCCTTATCTCACCGCGTGTGGTGATTGGCGCGGCAAGACTGCTTGAATTTCTGCTGATTGCCGGCCTGGGTTACGCAATATTCTACATTTACGTCGATCAGCCGGGTCCGTTCAGGCAAATGTTTTACGCAGTTGCCGTAATTCTGACGGCAACTGCGTCGATTTTGGAATTTCAGTCTTTCCAGCTTTACGACATCACCGTGCTGTCAAATACTTTCCGGCAGGTTGCACGCATTGCGACCGCCTGGACGCTGGTGTTCGCTTTATTGATGGCCATGGCATTTTTCACAAAACTCGGTCAGGAATATTCAAGATTCTGGGCTGCGGCATGGTACGCGAGTGGACTGGTTGGGCTTATGCTGTTTCGTATCGGACTTAGTTTTTCCGTACGTAACTGGAGCAAGCTGGGGCGGCTCAACAGGCGCGCGGTCATTGTTGGTGGAGGCCCAGAAGCATACAAGCTTATCAGCGCACTGGAAGCATCGCGTGAAACGGATATCAGGATATATGGCGTTTTCGATGACCGGATCGGTGATCGCATGTCCAAACGGGTCGCCGGGTATCCGAGGCTTGGAACTATCGATCAGCTGGTTGAATTCGGGCGTGAAAAACGTCTTGATTTACTCATTCTTACCTTGCCGCTTACGGCTGAGAACCGTCTTCTTGAACTTTATAAGAAGCTTCTGGTCCTGCCTGTAGACATAAGGCTTTCAGCGCATACGAATGCGTTGAGGTTCCGCCCGCGCACCTACTCTTATATTGGCAATGTTCCCTTTATCGATATGCAGGACAAGCCCATCACTGATTGGGATTTTGTTCTGAAATGGGTTTTCGACAAGGTTGTGGCGAGCATCTCTTTAATACTCCTGTCACCGGTGATGGCGCTGGTGGCGCTGGCCATCAAGCTGGATAGCCCGGGTCCGGTTTTCTTCAAGCAGAACCGTCACGGCTTCAACAACGAACTCATCAAGATTTACAAGTTCCGCTCCATGTATGTCGATCAAGCTGACAGCAACGCATCAAAGCTTGTCACCAAAGACGATGATCGCGTCACTGCGGTTGGTAAGTTCATTCGCAGAACCAGCCTCGATGAACTGCCACAACTGTTCAATGTGCTACAGGGGGGATTGTCTCTCGTCGGGCCACGGCCGCATGCGTTGCAAGCCAAAGCCGCCGACACAATTTATTCCGATGTTGTCGATGGTTATTTTGCGCGGCATCGCGTGAAACCCGGCATCACGGGCTGGGCTCAGATCAGCGGGTGGCGCGGCGAAACTGATACCCATGAAAAGCTAGAGCGCCGTATAGAACATGACCTTTACTACATAGAAAACTGGTCAGTTCTGTTCGATCTCTACATCCTCGCGATGACGCCGGTGGCATTGCTTAAATCCGAAAACGCTTATTGACCCCGGAGCAGCGCCTATGATCGCGGGCCATCCATATCCGGTTCCCAGCTATCAAGCTCCTGTGGCAAGGGGCCTGAGCGCGCAAAAACTAGGGTTATCCCTGGTATGGTTGACTGTGGCCAGCTCTTCAGTTGTGTTTGCCGAGCCGGCCCCCTTTGACGCATTGATGCTTGGCCTGGCCGTGCTACTGCCACTGTTGGGCCTCACGTCTTTTTCAAACCCTATTTTATTCTTCTTGTTTGCCTGGCTGGTGATTGGTGCATCCGAGCTAATCGCCGCGACCTTCTCGGGCGTACTGGATGTCTCGAGAAACCATACGCTGATTTCAATATATCTCTCGCTGAGTGCAGTGATCCTGGCCGCTTTTGTCCGCTCGAATGCTGAGCGCCACATACATGTTGCTATGTCCGGCTTGTTCTATGCGTCCGTTATCGCGTCTATCGCCGGGGTGGGAGGATATTTTGGAATCTTTCCGGGCATGAGTGATCTGTTCACAGAATATGGCCGCGCCCGGGGCCTGTTCAAGGATCCTAATGTTTTCGGATCCTTTATTGTGGTTGCCCTGATTTATTATCTGCATGGCATGGTGAGCGAGCGTGCGCGAAAATCGCTTATCATGTTCCTGCTTGCAGGTTTGATAGCACTCGGATTGCTGGTCAGTTTTTCACGCGGTGCATGGTTCAACGCTGCAATAGCCATAATGGTTTATGGATATGTGCAGTTTATTGTTGCTTCTACCCACCGGCTCCGACTGAAGCTTGTTCTAATAGGTGCATTTGGACTGTGTACCGCCATGCTGGGTTTGATGGCCATCATGCAGATTGAGTCAGTGGCCGATCTGTTTCAACAGCGCGCCACGCTTACACAATCTTATGATACAGGAACCGAGGGGCGTTTTGGCGGACAACTCAGGGCTGTGAATATTATTCTTTCAAATCCACTGGGTATTGGCGCCCTGGAATTTTCGCGCCCCCGATTCAGTGAAGATGTTCACAATGTCTATCTGAGTATGTTTCTTAATGCCGGCTGGGTCGGCGGTTTTGCTTATTTGGGGCTTGTTCTCACCACGCTGGCAGTGGGCTTCCGGAACGCCCTGCGCCCTTCCCCGCACCAGGGTATGCTCATTATTTTGCTGGCGTCCTTTGCCGGCATGGCCGCCGAAGGGGTTATTGTCGACACCGATCATTGGCGTCATTTTTATATATTGATGGGATTGCTTTGGGGCCTGGCCCTGACCAAGAACAAATTCCCCCCTGCGCAATCAGTTAGTTTGTGAAA
>CAYOEI010000204.1:0-2715 GCA_964402825.1 uncultured Hyphomicrobiaceae bacterium | reverse complement strand
AGCCTTCGGGGCCAATCTCAAAGTGCACGGAGTTGATTTCGATGAGGCCCGCGAGGAGGCGGGCAGGGTTGCTTTGGCGCAAAACCTGTATCCCGTTCCCTCGTTTCACCCCTGGCTGGTGAGAGGCGTTGCGACCTATGCACTGGAATTTTTTAGCGCGGTAAGTGATCTGGACACGGTTTATGCGCCTATCGGAATGGGCTCAGGCATTTGCGGTCTTATCACCGCCCGCGATCTGCTTGGGCTTCGCACAAAAATCGTCGGTGTCGTGGCGCAAAACGCACCGGCCTATGTGATGTCTTATGAGGCTGGCGAGGTGCGTGAAACCAACAGCGCGGCAACTTTCGCTGACGGTATGGCTTGCCGCGTTCCCTCGGGCGAGGCATTGGAAATCATATGCCGGGGCGCTGAACGTCTGGTCACGGTTTCGGAGGATGAAATTGCCTCAGCCATGCGGGCTTATTACAGCGATACGCATAATCTGGCGGAAGGGGCGGGGGCCGCGTCTTTGGCCGCGCTTTTAAACGAAAGCGCTGGCATGAGCGGCAAAAAAGTTGGCGTCATTCTGAGTGGAGGGAATGTGGATGCAACACCCTTCGATACGGTATTGAATGGCGGCACGCCGCAATTGCCGTAGGTCGCATGACCATGACGTTTGTGTAATGACACAACAGTGAACAGCGTCCTTTGGGGCTTGCGGCTATTCTGAATTAGCGTAAAGGTTCTTAAAGACAGAGCGCTCATCTTTTTTAAGATTTGATTCAGCGAAGCGCTGATGGAGTTGGCAAGCATGTCAGATATAGATTTTCGGTGGGGCAGGACGCTAAAAGTCGTCGTGTTCACCTTTCTAATCACGATTCTCGCGGCGCCTCTTTCCAATGTGGCGTGGGTCGATGAGCGCAGCACCGAGACGCGGTCGGTGCTCGGGAGTTATCTGGCCGGGCGCTTCGCCCGCTCATTACGCGATAATAGCGAAGCCGCTAAATTCTATGAAAAAGTCCTGACCAAGGACCCGGAAAACATCCTGATTCTGGAACGCGCATTTCTGCTTGAAGCCATCTCCGGCAATTGGGACCGGGCGACAACTCTGGCAGAGAATGTTGTGGCGAATGAGAAATCTCATCAGATCGCCCGCGTGCTGCTGGGGATCAGGGAATTCAAGAAGGGCAACTACAAAGCGGCCGAAAAACACTTTTCATCGACACGCAAGGGCACATTGTCCGACTTAACTGTTCGGCTCGCCCGCGCCTGGTCTTTCTTAGCCGATGGCCGGAGCGATCGTGCGTTCAAGGTTCTCAACAAGATGAAGAAGGCTGACTGGTCGCGCTTCTATCAGCAATATCATAAGGGGCTGATCGCAGATGTCGCGGGTAAGCACAAAACTGCGAGGACAGCGCTGGCAAAAGCCTTCAAGAGCCGTCCGCGCACATTGAGAATTGCGGAAGCATATGCCCGCCACGCCAGCAACGCGGGCAATGCCGCGCTGGCGAAGAAGATTTTAAAAAAGCATATCGGGAAATCCGCCGGTCACCCGATTTCCCTCGCCCTTCAGAAAGATATCAATTCGGGTAAAAAGGTATCTCTGCTTGTGAATAAACCTGCAGAGGGACTAGCCGAGGTTTTTTACGCAATCGGCGATGCCCTGACAGGGGAAAACAGCACTGAAGTTGGTCTGGTTTATCTGCGCATGGCGCTCTACCTGAAACCGGATTTTCCACTCGCCAATCTCGCCGTGGGCGAGGTTTATGACAAGATGGAAAAATATGATCAGGCGATACTTTCATATGCCCGGGTGCCGGAATTATCGCCGATCTGGAAGACCGTGCAAATCCGCAAGGCTTATGATCTGAATTCACTTGAAAGGGTTGATGAAGCCAAGGCCTTGCTGGAAAAACTTGCCGAATCCATGCCGGGCAACCCGCGTGCCTATGACGCGCTGGGAAGTATTATGCGCGCACGGCAGCGCTATAAGGAATCGGAAGGGTTCTACAGCCAGGCCATAGCGATGGTGAAAGCGCCGCAGCGCCGGCATTGGACGCTGTACTATGCCCGCGGTGTCAGCCGGGAGCGGTTGAAGAAATGGACATTGGCCGAAGCTGATCTGAAGATGGCGCTCAAGCTTAATCCCGAACAGCCGCTGACCCTGAACTATCTTGGCTACTCATGGGTCGATCAGGGCCAGAACCTGAAGCAGGCCATGGACCTCATCCGCAAAGCCGTAAAGCTGAAACCCGCCGACGGGTATTTTGTCGACAGTCTTGGCTGGGCGCATTACCGGCTGGGGAATTTTCAAAAAGCGGTGAAGCATCTTGAGCGCGCCGTCGAATTGCGTTCGGACGATCCGGTGATCAACGATCATCTGGGAGATGCATATTGGAGAGTAGGCCGGTTTCTGGAGGCAAAATATCAATGGTCACAGGCGTTGACACTCGAGCCTGAGCCAGAAGACGAGACCAGGATCAAGAAAAAGGTCGCCACTGGTCTGGAGGTCGAAGACAAGATCAAGGCCGTCTCGGATCAAACGGGGACTTCGCAAAAGACCGGCAACTAGAGCATTTCTGGTTTTAACTGAAATCGCCAAGCCACCCGCCCCCCCGGCGCGGGCCGCCCTGAGGGTAGCCTTTATGGGCGGCCCGCGCCGCGGGAGCGGGTGGTTCAGGCATGGACTGAAAGAATCTCGGCCCGGGAGCCACATGGCCCCCTTGATTGAGACGG
>CAYOEI010000203.1:0-4518 GCA_964402825.1 uncultured Hyphomicrobiaceae bacterium | reverse complement strand
CCCAGCACTGAGCTGTGGAGCCTCTATGCCAGGCACCAAGAGACTATACCAAGAAAAAGCCCACGGCCATGAATTGTGCGGCCAACGACTGAGGGGTCAGCATTGCGCTGGCTACTTTTATTGATAGCTGGGAAAGCGCCCGTCCATGAGGGCGATTTTGCCACCCGATTTGCCACCCAACTCGGTGGCACGGGCGGTTATGAGACGGGACGGCAGCCTAATACCCTAGGCGAGAATCGTTGGAAATCCGCACTTATTGACACTGTTCGGTATAGGGCGGGACGACCTCCGCAGGTTATGGTAAACGCCTCCTTAACTGTGTTGGCCGTAGTCTACTCACCACAACGGTAATATGTACCGTGACGGCCCCGCAAGGGGTGCGTGAAGTTCGTAGTGTAACCCATTGTGTGTGAGGTGGCGTCTCTTGCCGCACCTGAAGAAAAAGTCGATTGCGTCTGTTGCGCTTCCAGCCCTTTTTGCGGCTGTGTGGTTTGCCCCGCTTACCGCGTTGGGCCAATCGGCAAGCCCATTCGGCAGATCGCAAACACTCGATAGGTTCGATACACAAGGACGCGATGCGAGTGCAATTGACATCAACGGCTTGCGCGGCGGTTTTGAGACGGATGATGAAATTTCACGTGAGGACGGCAGGGACACGGGCCGCCGTGCAGTCAGGCAAGACGGGCAAGGCTCAACGGTCACGGGCAGCCAAAACGATACCTTAATTTCCGATGTGGAAAATGCCGTATTTGACCAGGCGCCGCTGCGTGAGCGCGCCGGTGAAGAGGAAGAAGACCCCTATGCACCGCTTGGCATACGGGTTGGCAGTTTTCTGTTTTACCCCGAGCTTTTCGCCGAGACGGTCTATTCGGACAATATTTTTCTCTCCAGCGCCAATCCCAGAAGCGACTGGGCGATAGAGTTTACGCCGCTGCTCCTTGTGCGTTCGGACTGGAACCGGCATTCGCTCACCGGAACGATCGGCGGCGTCAGAAGTTATTACGAGCGTTTCGAAACCGAAAACGATGAGACGTTTTCAGCCGCGCTCGCAGGACAGATCGACATTCGCCGCGACACTAATCTTGTGGTGGATGCGAGCTACTCCCAAAATCTGGGGGACCGTTCCGATACTGATTTTCCATCCGATTCATTTGAGCGCCCCCAGGAGCGTTATCAGGATGTGTCCCTGGAAGGCAATCACACATTCAACCGGGTGCAGCTCACCCTGCGCGGCGAAATATCCAGTGAAGATTATGACGACGGCAGGCGCATAGATGGAACCATCATCAACAATGACGACCGCGATTTCACTGAACGCCGCCTCACCGGCCGGGCCGGATATGAGTTTCAGCCCGGCGTGGTCGCCTTTGTCGAAGCCAGCACCAACGAGCGCAAATTTGACGAACGGATCGATGACAACGGCACCCTCAACGGCTCTTCCGGCTACGACATTCAGGGCGGCCTGTCGTTCCAGCTGACACAGACGCTAACCGGAGAGGTGAGTGCGGGCTACGCCCTGCAGACATCCGATGACCCTGCTCTGGATGATGTCGACGGCCTGATTTTCAATGCCGGGCTTGAATGGCTGGCTACGGGCCTCACCACGCTGCGCTTCGATGCGGCTTCAACCGTCGCGGAAACCACGCTCACCGGATCGGCCGGGTCGATTGTGCGCTCCGCCGAGCTGTCGGTTGAGCATCGCCCCCGGCGCAACATCGTGCTGGGCGCATCGGTGGGGTTTGAAAGGGAAGAGTTTTCCGGCAGCGGGGGTGAAGATGATGAATGGCTGCTGGGTGTGACGGGTGAATATATCTTCACCCGCTCCGTTGCCATGACATTCTCTTATGAGCATCTCATATCCATCAGCAGCTCGCCGGGCAGCGACTATAGCGAAAATGAGGTGCGCGTCGGGCTGCGGCTGCGGCGCTAGGTCATGCCCTGGAGCAGCTTCATGATCTCCTCAAGCAGCGCATCGCGCAAATCCTCGCGCTGCAGCGCGAAGGCGACATTGGCGGCAAGGAAGCCGACCTTTGAGCCGCAATCAAAGCTCTTGCCTTCATATTCCACGGCCGTGAAGGACTGACTGGCCTGTAGTGTAATCATGGCGTCGGTGATCTGAACTTCACCCCCCGCACCGCGCTCCTGCGCTTCGAGGATATCGAAGATTTCCGGCTGCAGCAGGTAGCGGCCCATGATCATGAGGTTGGATGGAGCCGTGCCAGGCGCGGGTTTCTCGACCATGCCTTTTATCTTGTGGGTTTTACCCGTGCCTCGCTCAATATCGACGATGCCATATTGGTGCGTGGCATCCTCCGCCACGCCCTCGACGGCGACCACATTGCCGCCGGTTTGATTGTAAACGTTCATTAATTGCTTCAGGCAGGTCTTGCCGTTGGACTGTACCAGAACATCCGGTAACAGCAGCGCGAAGGGTTCATTGCCAACGAGATCGCGCGCGCACCAAACCGCATGGCCAAGACCGAGCGGGGACTGCTGACGGGTGAAGCTGGTTTGCCCGGGTCCCGGCAGGCCTTCGGACAAGGCTTCAAGTTCAGCCGTTCGCCCTTTTTCCTTCAAAGTTTGTTCCAGCTCGATCTGCTTGTCGAAATGGTCCTCGATGACGCCCTTGTTGCGCCCGGTAACGAAGATGAAATGCTCGATGCCGGCGCCGCGCGCCTCATCCACGACATGCTGGATAAGGGGCTTGTCCACCACGGTCAGCATTTCTTTCGGCATGGCTTTTGTCGCGGGCAGAAAGCGCGTGCCAAGTCCTGCGACGGGAAAAACGGCCTTACGAATGGGTGTGGTCATGATTTGGTTACCAAGAAACGAGTGTTTGGGGCGTCCTTACGGTCGCGAAACTTCTGTGTCTTATCATCATGATATTGCGAAATTCTTATCCAATGTAAGGTGGGATCATTTGATGAGTGTTCTTGTAACGGGCGGCGCCGGTTATATCGGCAGCCACATGGTGCACGAGTTACGCGACATGGGCCAGCGGCTCGTGGTTCTCGACAACCTTTCGACCGGGCATCGCTGGGCGATACCAGGTGATGTTCCTCTGGTTGAGGGGGACATTGGAGATGCGAAACATGTTGCTTCCGTCATCGATGAGTATGGCGTGAACGCCATCATTCATTTTGCCGGGTCCATCGTCGTGCCGGACTCGGTAACCGACCCGCTTGGCTATTATCATAACAACACTGTCAAATCCCGCGAGCTGATGGCCTGCGCCGTTGCGAGCGGGGTGAAGCATTTCATATTTTCCTCCACCGCTGCCGTCTATGGCATGCCCGAACACAGCCCCATCAACGAAGAGACCGCGATGGCGCCGATTTCGCCTTATGGATCATCCAAGATGATGACCGAGATCATGCTGCGCGACACTGCCGCCGCCCATGATTTCAATTATGTGGCTTTGCGCTACTTCAATGTTGCTGGCGCCGACCCAATGGGCCGCTGCGGCCAGTCGACGCCCAACGCCACGCATCTGATCAAGGTGGCGGCGCAAGCAGCTCTTGGGCAGTGTTCCTTTCTGGAAGTTTACGGCACGGATTATCCAACCCCCGATGGCACCTGCATTCGCGACTATATTCATGTTTCCGATCTGGTGAAGGCGCATAGCGCCGCGCTCAGCTATCTGCGCGAGGGTGGTTCCTCGCAAGTTCTCAACTGCGGTTACGGGCGGGGGTTTTCGGTTCTGGAAGTTATCGAAGCGATCAAGAAAACCTCAGGCGCCAACTTCGAGGTGCGGCTGAGTGACAGGCGGGCCGGCGATCCAGCCGACCTCGTCGCGGATGCGAAACGTCTGCCAGCACTGCTCGGCTGGAAGCCGGAATATGCTGACCTCAAAACCATTGTCGCCCACGCTTATGAGTGGGAAAAACATCTTTGTGATTTGAGGCAAGCCTCATAGAGGTTTTTTGCGTCAGAAAATAAAGACGCTGGAAGCATGCCGTTACGCGACGTCGACTTTAAAATCCTTCTTGACCTTGGTCTCAAGGTCGAACTGCGACCGAATGGTATGGTTGACGTGCTTGCCGTAGGTATGCAGTGAGAGCGTCACCGCGTCGGTTTCGTTGCGAACCTCATGAATGCCGCCCGTCTTCATGCAAACGAGATCACCCTTGTCGGCCAAAGTCTCTGATTTGACATCCAGCTCGGCATAGTCCGGCCGGCTCCGGTCATCGATCCGCTTATAGCTGATATTGCGCTCGATCCCGTCGACACCAGCGACAACGGCCCAGGTGCCATGGTCATGCGGCGGCGCTCCATGTCCCGGCAGCCAGGATATTGCAAAAACCGCCAGGGTATGATCGGGCTCCTCGTGAAGCATGTGGACGCCAAATCCTTGTTCTGGATCAGCGTCGTAATGCTTGGGATCGCGCCAGGTATCTTCAGCCGCCAGCCGTTTTGCCAGGGGTGCAACCTGAGTGATGATTTCATCCTCGTTATCGGTTTCGCTCGTGATCCGCTTTAGATCCTCAACATAGCTGTCCAAGGTGTAAGGCTCGGAAT
>CAYOEI010000202.1:0-3104 GCA_964402825.1 uncultured Hyphomicrobiaceae bacterium | reverse complement strand
CCGGATAAAGCCGCGTTCTTCAAGTGCGGTAATGAGCCGGTGGATGCCGGATTTGGATTTCAGGTTGAGCGCATCTTTCATTTCGTCGAAGGACGGCGGCACGCCCTGTTCCTTGACCCGCTCATGAATGAACATCAACAGCTCTTTTTGTTTCGGTGTCAGCATGAAAGCCCCTCATCTGTAGTCGCCATGCCAGATATGGCGCATCCGAATCAAACCAGATACATGATATGGACAAATCGTGAACACTTTATACATGTTCCAGTTGTGTTCCGCAAGGGGGGCGGTGAATCAAAGCCACCCCCCTCGTCTCCACCGGCGCGGCCAGTGCTTGAGCGTCTTCTCCCGCTGAATCGCGAGCGGCATGGTTTCGTGGCGTTCATAGTAGACAAGTCGCTTCAACCCGTACTTTTTCGTGAAGCCATCGGCAAGCCCTTGGCGATGTTCATGGATGCGGCGTACGAGGTTATTGGTAACGCCAATGTATAGCGTTCCGCGTGGCCGCGAGGACAGAACATATACCCACCCGCTCATTGATGAATTGGACCTCGGAATGGGCCCCCGGATCAAGTCCGGGGGCGACGAGGGGGGGGAGGGACCGCCCGACGCACCACCGTCTTATACCAGTGGCCATTAGCTTTGACCTATGGGGTTAATTTTCGTCTTTCCGGCGAAAGCCGGAATCCAGTAACGACGGTCCAGCCATGCTGAGAGTCAGCTTCTGGATTCCGGCTTTCGCCAAAAAATGTATTGAAAACAATGCTTACAGCGAAAATTGAAAAAACTTATCCCCGCCCCTCTCGCCTCCATTAAACTCCCTTCCATCCTTTCCCGCGCAAGGGACGAGCTGCAGACCGTCTGTTCTCGTGGAAGGGGTGCGGTGCTTGCGGTGAGCGGCCTAACGGTTCGCGTCACCCCGAGCGTGCCGTCCCGGACCCGGTAGCACTATGACTACCGCGCCTGAGGCTGGAGCTGGGGTTTTGTTTGTCCTATCGCCTATCGGCTATATGAGGACAGGCTTGCTCTACCGCCAAGCGGTAACTTGGGCAATCGCGCTCAAGTAGCGCGAAGCGCGGTAGCGCAACAAAAAAACTCCGGCCTAAAGACGCCGGGCGGATTTCGCAAAAGACACCGCGCGGGGCGCTGAGAAGCGGCCTTAAAATTAGTCGAGCGGTCGCGTCCTGGCGCCCCGCAGCCCTTGCCCGTCAAGGGTGGAAGATGCTGGAAAACCCCGCGCGCAAGCGGCGGGACGGTTTCGCATGGGTTGAGTGGGGGTTTTATATCGCTCACGGCTATTCCTGCCTTCGGCAGGGCCTCCGCGGGGGCGCGCCATTAGGCGCGGCGGCCGTTCGGCCTTGCCTCGGCTGCGCCTCGGGTTGGCAGCCCTATCTCAATCGACGAGACATTCGTATCTGTGTTACACCCCCCGCATTCCTGCTCAATGAGACCAGCTCCGATGCCCCCGATCATCTCGATTGCCAATCTTTCAAAAACCTATGCGGGCGGGTTCCAGGCGTTGAAAAATATCAATCTCGATATCCGCGAAGGCGAAATCTTTGGCCTGCTCGGCCCCAACGGCGCCGGCAAGACGACGCTCATCAGCATCATTTGCGGCATCGTCAATCCAGGCGATGGAACCATCACCGTCAACGGCCATGATATCATCAAGGACTATCGCGCCGCGCGCGCGCTGATCGGGCTGGTGCCCCAGGAGCTGACCACGGAGTTATTCGAGACGGTGTGGAATACGGTGAGCTTCTCCCGCGGGCTGTTCGGCAAGGGCAAAAACCCCGCGCATATCGGCAAAATCCTCAAAGAGCTGTCCTTGTGGGACAAACGCGATGAGATGATAAAAAACCTGTCGGGCGGCATGAAGCGGCGGGTGCTGATCGCCAAGGCGCTGTCCCACGAGCCGCGCATCCTGTTCCTCGATGAGCCGACCGCCGGGGTCGATGTGGAGTTGCGCCAGGATATGTGGCAGGTGGTGCGCGAGCTGCGCGCGTCCGGCGTCACCATCATCCTGACCACGCACTATATCAATGAAGCCGAACAGATGGCCGACCGCATCGGCGTCATCAACAAGGGCGAAATCATCCTGGTCGAAGAGAAGAGCGAGTTGATGCGCAAACTCGGCACCAAGCGGCTGACGCTGGAATTGCAAAACAGGCTGAGGAAAATTCCCGCCGCGCTCAAACGGTACAAGCTGAAGCTGGCGCCGGGCGGCGAGCAACTGATCTATACCTATGACACCCAGGCCCAGCGCACCGGGATTACCGCGCTGTTGAACGATGTGAGCAAGGCCGGTATCGCCTTCAGGGACATCGACACGGTGCAAAGTTCGCTGGAGGAAATCTTCGTCACTCTGGTCAGGAGCTCGCGATGAACTGGCACGCGGTTCAGGCCATCTACGGCTACGAGATGGCGCGCACGCGGCGCACGCTGGCGCAGAGCATTTTCGCGCCGGTCGTTTCAACCATCCTCTATTTCGTGGTGTTCGGCTCGGCCATCGGCTCGCGCATCGCCGAGATAGACGGCGTGAGCTATGGCGCGTTCATCGTGCCGGGGCTGATCATGCTCTCGGTGCTGACCCAGTCCATCGCCAACGCCTCGTTCGGCATTTATTTCCCGCGCTTTACCGGTACCATCTATGAACATTTGTCGGCGCCCATTTCCTATTTGGAGATCGTGCTGGGATATGTCGGCGCGGCCGCGACAAAATCGGTCATTCTCGGCTCCATCATCCTGGCCACGGCCGGGCTGTTCGTGCCGCTCCAGGTGGCCCACCCGTTCTGGATGGCGCTGTTTCTGGTGCTGACCGCCATCACCTTTTCGCTGTTCGGATTCATTATCGGCATCTGGGCCGACAATTTCGAGAAACTCCAGATCATCCCGCTGCTGGTCATCACGCCGCTCGTCTTTCTGGGGGGGAGCTTCTATTCCATCGATATGCTCCCGCCGCTGTGGCAGAAAGTCTCGCTGTTCAACCCGGTGGTCTATCTCATCTCCGGGTTCCGCTGGAGCTTTTATGAGATCGCCGATGTGTCTCTGGGTGTCAGCCTCGCCATGATCGGTTTGTTTCTGGCGCTGTGCCTGGCGATGATCTG
>CAYOEI010000201.1:0-11752 GCA_964402825.1 uncultured Hyphomicrobiaceae bacterium | reverse complement strand
TGGGATCGCGCCAGGTATCTTCAGCCGCCAGCCGTTTTGCCAGGGGTGCAACCTGAGTGATGATTTCATCCTCGTTATCGGTTTCGCTCGTGATCCGCTTTAGATCCTCAACATAGCTGTCCAAGGTGTAAGGCTCGGAATGTGTCATGTCATTCATCCCCCGGTTCATCGATGAAATGAGTATAGCAGCCGGGTAAGAATACGCACAATTGAGTGTTAGGAGCGCGACTCAATTGCGAGCATCGCGCACCTCTTTTGTCATCCTCCTGCGTCTCAAATTGTCATCCTCCTGCGTCTCAAATTGTCATCCTCCGGCTTGACCGGAGGACCCAGTATCCTCCCGCGTCCCGGCCTAAAACACAGGCCTTGTTTACTGGATCACCCGGTCAAGCCGGGTGATGACAACGGGGGCTCTTTGCGCATGTCATGCCCGGATTTATTCCGGGCATCCATTCCGTGATCTCTCTGTTACACAGCAACGCAAATGGAATGGCCCCCCGGAACAAGTCCGAGGGTGACGATAGGTGAGTCCGGGGGTGACCAATGAGGTTGACCATGGCCCGGCATTCGTTGGCTAAAATTTCCCCCATCCAACTTAAACTCAGGGCTTGCAAATCCGCGCGCTCTCGCCCAACTTTTCAACAGTACGAAAAAGGGGAGGGGTGGCGCGCAAGCGGCCGCCGGTTTTTTACACCATGACAAGATTTCAGGCGGGCATCCTGGCCGCATGCGGGATAATTTTTCTCCTGGGTTCAGGAGTTATTTCCACAGCACTTGCGCAAAAAAAGAACGGCAAGGCGGCATACCGCGCGGCTGTCGAGCGGAATTTTGTGCAATGGGTCAAGGAGTTGCGCATCGACGCGGCCGCCAAGGGCATCACCCTTGAAACATTCGATAGCGCCATGAAGGGCGTGAAGGTGAACTGGAAACTGCCCGATCTGGCGCCGCCCGATCTTGGTCCGGGGCAACCCAAGCGCCCAAAATCCGAGAAAAAAGGCCGGCAGAAGCAGCAGGCGGAATTTGACCGTCCGGGGCGTTATTTCCCGCAAAAGGGCCTGATATGGGTCACCAAGCTGGGGCGCGAGCAGAAGGTAAAATGGAAAAAAACCCTTGCCGCAATCGAGGAAAAATACGGCGTTGAAAGCCAGGTCGTGCTGGCGATCTGGGGCCGCGAGACAGCCTATGGCCGCGCCAGACTTCCCTATTATGCGGTCGCGGCGCTGGCCACGCAGGCCTATATCGGGCGGCGCCAGGAAAAGTTCCGGGAAGAGTTGCTGCTGGCTCTGGGCATCCTGCAGGAGGGGCACATCAGCCGCAAACGCATGAAGAGTTCCTGGGCCGGCGCCATGGGCCACACCCAGTTCCTCCCCAGTGACATTCATAATTATGCGGTTGATTTCAACGGCGACGGGCGGCGTGACATCTGGGGCACCATTCCTGATGCACTGGCCTCGACCGCGAATTTTCTCGCCCGGAAAGGCTGGCGGAAGGGCAAGGCCTGGGGATACGAAGTGCGCCTGCCAAAAGGTTTCGATTGCACGGTTGAGGGGCTCGACAATGCGCGCAGCATCAAGGAGTGGCTGGAGCTGGGCATCGCCCGAACTTTCGACCGGACATTCCGCGCCGACAGACTGGTTGAGAAAACCCACCTGATCGCGCCTGCCGGCACTTTTGGCCCGGCCTTTCTCGTGCTCGATAATTTCGAGGTTTTTCGCGCCTATAATAAAGCGGACCTCTATGCGCTGTATGTGGGCCATGTTGCCGACCGCATCTTGTTCGCCGGAAATTTCGAGGGCGGATGGGGGCGGGTTCCAGGGTTCACCCGGCTGGAAATGAAGCGTCTGCAAAGCGCGGCGACAAAGGCCGGATATGACGCGGGTAAAATCGATGGCCTCATTGGCTCGCGCACGCGCTCGGCGATCGGCAAATGGCAGCGCAAACTCGGGCACTCCATAACCTGCTATCCGCCGCGCTCGCTGTTAAAGCGCGCACCGCCTCTGGAGAATTAGCTGACTTGGGGTGCTTGCGGCGGCTCTTTCAGATGGCCGCTCTTGACCCATATCCTGCATCCTTGCGGTCCGGCCTTCGCCGTTAGAGTGCCGCCCGATGGCAGGCGCAGCCAGGATTTTTCGCTAAAAACCTCGCCGCCTTCGCGAAAGTCCCCCTCCAGAACCAGCAGCTCAATGCCGCCGGGAGTATCGAGCGAAATTTTTGCTTCAGGCTCCCATATCTCCAGCCGCACGTCCTCATGCGCGTCCTTATAGAGCGGCGCGAGTGAGACGCCGGGGCGATCCGGAGCCGGTTCCAACGCCAGATTATCCGTTTCGGTGCGTATTTGGGTGCGGTCCTGCGGGTCGAACTGCCATAGCTTGACGAACAGTATGCAGCCCTGTTCGGAACCCGGTGTGTGTTTTGTTGTTGGCGGGTTGCGGACGTAGCTCCCCTTCGGGTAGTCGCCATGCTCGTCCTGAAACACGCCCTCCAGCACCATAAATTCCTCACCGCCCCCATGCACATGCGGCGAAAACTGACTGCTGGAGGCAAAGCGGACGATCGTGGTGGCGCGGGCAACTTCATCGCCAATGCGGTCAAGCATCAGCCGGTCCACCCCGGCAATTGGCGAGGCAACCCAGTCCATCGATGCGCCATGCATGGCGGCGCGTTGGGAAAAGTCGGCGTTCAACTCCACGGCATTGCTCCTTTTGTTCCAGTCAGGTTCCGCGATATATGAATTTATACGCGATTGTCCAGCCCATGAGACTATCGCGTGGAAGGGAGTATCATAGTGCTTAAAAAGGTGAATTTGTCGCGTTTTCTATGCGCTGGAGTTCTGATGGCCGTACCGTTTTTGCTGACGGCCTGCGCCGGGAGCAGCCGCTCAGGCTCCGTTGCTGAGTCCGGCGTCAGCCGCGTCGCTCTTTCGAGCGGGCAGGCAAAGCTGGTGGAAGACGGCGTGAAGGAGATGGTTGATAATACCGGCGCGCAACTGAGCGCGGTATCCGCCATCTCGATTGCGCAGCAGCCCGGCGTTCATGTGTGCGGTTATGTGAAGACCAGGGACGCGGCTGGTAAAGAGGGACCGGATTTGCCGTTTTATGTCGAGCTTCGTGAATTGAATGGCAAACCTGTGACCGAGCGCGGTCAGGTGGGCAGCGATCCTTCAAAAATTTCCAAAATAAATTTTGTGTGCAGACGTCACGGATGAGGGTGCGCCCATACCAAAGGTTGATGTATAACCGTGTCCTCAAATAGCGAAGCGATAGGACAGACATAAACCGTCCTCAAATAGCGAAGCGATAGGACAGAATTACAAAGTGTCCTCAAATAGCGAAGCGACAGGACGAATAAACACGTCCTCAAATAGCGAACCGATAGGACAAATAAAAAGTGTGGTGTAAATTGCTGGTTTTGAGGCAAACCATTGTGAAACAGTTCATTCTTGCGGCGGGGCTCGTGGTTTTGAGCGCCGGTATGGCAAACGCTCTGACGGGCAACTGGGCCAAATGCACCGGCAGTGATGCCGCGCAGGCAATTGACGGATGCTCGGTCATTATTGATGCCAAGCTGGAATCTCCCACCAATCTGGGCATCGCCTACAACAATCGGGGCAGGGCCCGCGCCACGCTCGGAAAATATGACACGGCCATCACGGACCTGAGTGAAGCGATCAGGCTCAATCCAAAAATCCCGCAAATTCGTTACAACAGGGGCAAGGCCTATGCCGGGCAAGGGCAGACGAAGCTCGCCCTTGGAGACTATGACGCGGTTCTCAAGGCAAACCCGAAAGACAGCGATGCCTATTTGAACCGGGGCAATATCCACGCAAGCCTTGGCGCTGTGGAAAAGGCCATCGACGACTATATTTCAGCCCTGCGTTTGCGCCCCGATTTTGCCTCCGTTTATTACAACAAGGGCAAACTCAAGCTGGATTATGGCAATTACCTGTTGGCTATCCCCGATTTTGACGCCGCCATCCAGCTCAACCCATCCGATTATGAAGCTTTCAATGCGCGGGGGCAGGCAAGGTTTGGGAGCGGGCTCACCAGCCGGGCGTTGGAAGATTTTGAAAAGGCCATCGCGCTGGCCCCGAAATTCGCTGATGCCTATGCCAACAGATGCTCGGCGTTGACGCTGCGCGGCGATATCGACCAGGCGATTGCCGATTGCAGTACCGCGTTGACCCATGATCCGGGTCTCGCGAGCGCATTCCTCAACCGCGGGCTCGCTCTTGCGCAGAAGGAGGACCACGTGAAGGCAATCAAGGATTTCAATGCCGCGATCAAGCTCAGGCCCGGGCAGGCGCAAACATTCAAGGCGCGCGCTTTGTCCTATAAAGCAGAGGGCAATCTCGCCAGTGCGGTCCAGGACTCCAGCGAGGCCATTCGCCTGAACCCGGCCGATCAGGACGCATATAATCTTCGCGGCAGCGTCTATGCCAGGAAAGGCGATGTCGATCTGGCGCTGGCGGATTTTGAAAAACGTTATGAGCTGGGCGGCGCAACTATTGTGCAGAATGTGCAAAGCTATTTGTGGGACAAGGGCCATTACAAAGGCGCGCTCGATGGCGTCTATGGCGATGAGATGCGCCAGGCCTTGCGAGCCTGCATCAGTGACCCCGATTGCTAGAGCATGAACTCAATTTTGTTTTACTGAAGCCTCAACGCTCCACTGACCTAACTTGTCACTCTTTGCGGCCCTGAGAGCGACGTCATATTTTTTGTCTCCTTCGCCAGAAGGGCGTCCCCAGCCGCGCCGCACGACCCATCGGTTGATATCGACGCCGGCGACGTCGCAGCTGGCCGTTACGATGTTTTCGGTGATCCGCTCGACCACTTCGCACGAAATAGTTCGGCCGCGAATGAGGCGGCGCAACGCATATTTACCCCACCTGCCGCACTCCCAGTCATTTCCCGATGCATACGTGCACTGTGCATCAGCGGCCAGGGCATCGAGACCGGCCAGGGAGATGGTTATTTCATCGGACTTGAGCATTCCTGAACTCAGCGGCACGGCTTTGCGGAACCGCAACTGCTTGCGCGCCAGCACCGCCTGCTGCTTCTGTAACGCCACTGCCCGGCTGTCGGCATTGGCTTCATAGGGGAGTTGCAGTTTCTTTTTTGATTTGGCGGTTGGCGGAGGGGAAGTTTTCGGGGCTCCGAGGACCGACTCAAGCGCCTGTTGCGCAATTGATGATTTTGCAGGTTTTGCCTTCTGCGCGACAGGTGTCGGCGCTTTCGCCGGTGCTGTAGCAGTTATGATTGCTGGTTGCGCGGGCGATGGCGCGGCAGGTGGAGGCGCACCCTTCGGCTTGGCCGGTTCGCGAGGCGGCGGTGATACGGCGGAGCTTTTCTCCGGCAGGGTTTCGGCCGGGGTGAGGATTACGTAAGGCGCTTCACGCCATTTGAGTTGTTTGCGCTGAGGTTTTTCAGGCTCGGCTCTCTTGTCCGTGAGACCTGACGGCATATCGGATTTCAGCACAATCCAGGCGCCAATTCCGGCGGCCACTGTTAACAGTGTGATGAGCAGCATGGTCACAATTCTCATGCCGCTTCCTCAGATTGATATATTTGCATGCGCCATATTCGGCAGCTCAAGACGAACCGCCGCCATCTACAATGCCAAAGATGTGTATATAGGGCGTTCGCGGCTCGCATCCAAGCATGACCTAGGCCGTTCAGGTGAGGGCTGATAATCTCGCGGGATCGATTCGAAATAGCAATCGGAAATGATGCCGCCAATGACACGACACAACTCATTCTTCGCCATGATAATCATGGTTGGATGCATTGTTTTTGGCCCATTGCTTGTAACCCCGGCCCATGCCGCAAGCGCGGCCTTTGAGCGCTGGGTGGAGCGCCTGTGGCCGCAAGCGCGCGCCAAGGGCATATCCAGCGCCATGTATAGCAGGGCCTTTAAGGGAGTTTCTCCTGACCCCGATGTGCTGAAACGGGCGGAGCATCAGCCCGAATTCGTCAAGCCCGTCTGGGACTATCTGGCATCAGCCGTTTCAGACAAGCGCATCGCCAATGGCCAGGAGATGTTGCGCAGGCACGGAAAATTGCTCGCCGGTATTGAAGCGCAATACGGGGTCGACCGGTATATCCTCCTGGCTATATGGGGCATGGAAACGAGCTACGGCGCGTTCAGGGGTAAGAAGAATGTGATCCGCTCGCTGGCCACGCTCGGTTTTCAGGGATCGCGGCAGAAATTTGGCAGATCGCAGCTTCTCGCGGCGTTGCAAATACTGCAGCGGGGCGATGTCACGCCAGCCAGGATGACTGGTTCGTGGGCCGGCGCCATGGGTCACACCCAGTTCATTCCCACAACCTATAATGCCCACGCGGTCGATTACACCGGCGATGGACGCCGCGACATCTGGGGCTCGATTGCCGACGCACTGGCCTCGACGGGGAATTATCTGAAAGTTTCGAAATGGCGCACCGGCGAGACCTGGGGATATGAAGTCGCCTTGCCGGGCGGTTTCAACTATGCGCTCTCGGGGCGTAAAAACGTCAAAACGCTGGCGCAATGGCGCTCGCTTGGCGTCGTGCGGGTGAGAGGCAAGGCTTTCCCCCGGCCCGATGATCGCGCCTCGATCATTCTTCCCGCGGGCGCCAAGGGTCCCGCTTTTGCAATGCTCAATAATTTCCGCTCCATCCTGCGCTACAACAACGCCACATCCTATGCGTTGGCCGTTGGCCATCTGGCCGACCGCATCCGCGACCCCGGCGCAACGGGTTTTTCAAAACCCTGGCCAAAGGCTTATTTGCCGCTGGCGCGCAGCCAGCGCTTTGAATTGCAGAAGCTACTGACCACACGCGGATTTTTGCGCGGCAAGATCGATGGCATATTGGGGTCGGGCACCCGTGCCGCCATTCGCGCCTATCAGAAGGCGAGTGGCATGACCGTCGATGGATATCCGAGCGTCGTGGTGCTGAAACATCTGCAGCGTAGTAGTTGATTTTCACCGCTGTAGCTGTGGAAAAACAGGTGCGCGCCATCAGAACGCCACAAGGGGTGGTCACAACGGGACAGTCATTCATGGTTTGGAAAGCTATAAATGGCATCAATAAGGACGTATTGAATTGGTGGATTTGCCAACACCGGCAGGATCTGGCTTGTACCGGAATGCCGAGGGCGGATCGAGGGAATGGTTTAGAGTAATGATCAGTGCCGCGTTCTGGTCCGCCAGGAGATTTGCTCCAAAACTGCTTCGCCTGGTCTTGGCCGCCGCCATGGCAATGACGGTGTTTGCCGCAGCAACGCCTGGCGTCCTGGCGCAGGGGCGCACCCTCTCATCCAGCAGTTACGTGACCCCATTCCCCGAGCATAACCGGTATCGTCTTTACGTATTCGGAGATTCGCTGGGCGATGGAATGTGGGTCGGGCTTTATCGCGCCTTCAAGCCCGATGGGAATGTCGACATAGTGAAAAAGTCTCGCGTCTCGACCGGCTTTGTGCGCACCGACTATTTCGACTGGAACAAGAAGCTTGCCACCATTTTGAGCACAGAGAAGGTGCATATCGCGGTGGTCATGGTTGGCGCCAACGACATGAAGCCCATCCGGGCGAACAAAAAATCGAAATGGCATAAAATCGGTACGCCTGAATGGCGCGAAATTTATTCCAAACGCATCGACGCATTCATCAAGAAGCTGAAAAAATCCAGCACCGCCGCATACTGGGTTGGCCTGCCGATCATGCGCAGCGCAACCCACAACAACCAAATGCAGGTGATGAACGAAATATTCCGCGAGCGCGCCTTCATCAATGGCATCAAGTTTATCGACACCTGGAACGGTTTTGCCGATCAGTTTGGGCGCTACAGTGCGTTTGGTCCCGATCTCACCGGCCAGGTCCGCCGCCTGCGCGCCGCCGACGGAATTCATTTCTCCATCAGCGGGTACCGTAAACTTGCCCATTTCGTGGAGCGTGAAATCCGGCGGGATATGCGCCAGGCGCGTTCCGAGCGCAACATCCCGCTGGCGGGCAACGAGGCTGAACAGGCGCGCGCAATCCGCCGCCCGCGCGCCCAGCAAAAACGTATCGCAACTGCCGGACCGAGACCTGCGAACAAAAGCGCCGCATCAAAACGCGGTCCTTCCGCCATCAAGCCGGTTTACGCAAACAAAGCGGATTCCCGCATCGAGTCCGCTATCGCGCTTCCCTCCGCCGACAGCACAGCCGCCGGCATCAAGCTTTCGCGGCCCAAAATTTCACAAGCCACGCTGATTGCCGTAAGCGAGCGCTATTCACCGCAAGGAGAGATGATCGCTGGCGACATCGAAGGCGGCGTTACGGCGCTCGCCTCCATTTCTCCCATCAGCGAAACGAATTTGGCGGCCGCGCAACGCAGATTGCCGCTGACGCAAAGACCGTATTACCGCGTGCTCATCAAGGGCGAGGAGCTCAAGGCGAAGCCCGGGCGCGCAGATGATTTTAAATGGCGGGGGGGCTGAGACGCAAAGGACATGACAGTACGATAATGTAAGTAACGAGTTTATGAGGCCCTGAAATGCGGTGCCAGCCAACTGGCGCAATCGTCCCGTCCCCCCGGCGTGGCTCACTGATTTTTATACTTCTCGCCACATTCGCGCTGAGCGGGTGTGAAGACGAGGAGGGTGCGCGCCGTGGCGCTGCCAGTGTTGATGCTGATGCACCAGCCATCGCGAACCGTATCAACCGTGCAAGTAAGGGCGACCGGCTCAAGGGCGTGTCCGCCGCGCTTACACCGGCGCCTGACAGCAAGCAAAAGCCGGGGCAGCGTCTTATCCCTGGCTATAACGCGCCCCTGTCCGGATTTTATGCGGCCCTTTCCGATCTCCAGAGCGGCGCGAGGGTTGAGCCTCTCACCATCCTGCATCTGGGTGACAGCCATATTGCGGCCGACGGGTTCAGTGGCGACTTGCGCGCCAGCTTTCAGGCGCGTTTCGGAGATGCGGGCCGGGGCATGATGATGCCGGGCTTTGTGTTTCCCTATTATAAGGCGCGCGGCGTCACCTTCGCCCGCAATGGCAAATGGCAGGCCGCCAACAGTTTCAAAAACGATCCTGGACCCTATGGCCTGACCGGCGTTCGTCTTTCCTCCAGGTCCAAGGGCGCTGAACTTACCCTGACCAGCGATGGTGGAGTTTTCGAATGGGCCGAGGTGGCTTTTCTTGCCGGGCCGGGCGGCGGCGAGGCGAAAGTAACCTTCGGCGATGGGAAACAATCGATTTCCACACATGCTCCAAACTCGCAAATCAAGCGCGTGCGCATTCGCCGCAAGGGGCGCAAAGTGACCGTGACCGCCATGAGCAAAAAAACGGTTTCACTGCTTTCATGGTCGGTTGGTCACAACCGGCCCGGCATCCGCTATGTGAATTTCGGCATTCCCGGCGCCAACGCCGGCACACCGTCGCGCTGGGATGATACGCTGCTGCGCGATGGTCTGGCCGCGCTCAAGCCCGATCTTATAATTCTCGGATATGGAACCAATGAGGGCTTCCATGACGGGCTTGAGGAAGAGGCCTACCAGAACCAGGTCGTGGCCCTGCTGGAGCGCCTTAAGGGCGGTGCGCCAAACGCGAGTTTCCTTATTCTTGGACCACCGGACTCATTGCGTTTTCCCCGCTTTGCGCGGGGCAAGAACAAGAAAGCAGGTTTAAACGCCCCGTGCCGGGCGCTGAGCGCCGCTGAAGTGCAGGATTATGCCCGCCTGAAAAAAGCTAATTCCAAACAACTGGCGCGCTGGCATGCACCGCCCAATCTGGCCGTTGTGCGGGCCTCCCTCAAGTCTGTGGCGGAAAAAAATGGCGCGCATTTCTGGGACTGGTCGAGTGTCATGGGATCGCCATGCGGCATTCATGCCTGGGCGAAGGCCACGCCGCCGCTGGCGGCAAGCGACCGTGTCCATTTGCGTTCGGGCGGCGCCAAGCGATCTGCTGAAAAACTGTTTGATGAACTGATGTCGGGCTATGAGGCCCATGTGCAACTGGTGAGCGGGTGAGCGCTGCCTGAAGTTAGATATTTGAAAGTTTGAGTGAATTGAATGCTGTTTCCTACCCTTGATTTCGCCCTGTTTTTCCTGGCCGTGTTTGGCATCAGCTGGGAAATGCGCCACCGGCCAGAGCCACGCAAAGTGTTTCTGCTGGGCGCGTCCTACTTTTTTTATGGCTATTGGGACTGGCGTTTTACCGCTCTGCTGGCCGCCAGCTCGCTGATCAATTATGTGGCGGGCCGGCTCATCGGCTTGTCGGAAAATGCGCGCGAGCGAAAGATACTTCTGGGCGCTGCCGTCGTGCTCAATCTCACCATTCTCGGCTTTTTCAAATATTACGGTTTCTTTCTAGATTCTCTGTCGGACCTGCTCGCCTCGGCCGGGCTGATGCGCGATCTGCCGTTTTTGGAAATCATTCTCCCCGTCGGTATTTCCTTCTTCACCTTCCAGGGTATTTCATATGTGAGCGATGTGTACCGGCGGGACATCAGGTCCGTCGACTCGCCGCTCGACGTGTTTCTGTATATCTCGTTTTTTCCGCAGCTTGTTGCCGGGCCGATTGTCCGCGCGGCCGATTTCCTGCCCCAGCTTCGGGTTGAGCCGCGCCTGAGCCGGTCGATGGTCAGCCTCGGGATCGTGCTGATATTGCTCGGTCTGTTCAAAAAGATGGTGATCGCAAACTATCTGGCGACGCAGCTGGTCGATGAGGTTTTCTTTGATCCGTCAATCTATGCCGGGCCTGATCTTGCGCTCGCTGTTTACGCCTATGCGATCCAGATTTATTGCGATTTTTCAGGCTACAGCGACATCGCCATCGGCGTGGCGGCGCTTCTGGGGTATCGCTTCAAGTGGAATTTCAATCAGCCCTACCGCGCCGCCTCCTTGAAGGAGTTCTGGCAGCGCTGGCATATATCCTTGTCTGAATGGCTGCGTGATTATCTTTACAAACCGCTCGGCGGTTCTCGTGGCGGGGCCATATTCACATATCGTAATTTGTTTCTCACCATGTTGCTGGGCGGCATCTGGCACGGCGCGGCGTGGACATTTGTCATATGGGGCCTCATTCACGGCGCTTCGCTGGCGATTGAGGGCATGGTGATGAGTTTCAAAACCTTATCCGTGCCCGGACCGGCAATGGCTGTTGCGGGGCATGGCTCAGGCTCTTTTGCGCCAATTGAGACGGGTAAGAAAAGCAGCCCTCTGACACGCATCTTTGGCGTACTCATAACCTTTCATATTGTCTGCCTCGCATGGATATTCTTCCGTTCGGAAAATCTCGAATATGCGCTCAGCTTTGTTCGCGGGCTCGCCGACTGGTCACAGCCGGGGCAGTTCACAAGCCCCTTCCTGGTGATGCTGGTCGCGGCTTCGCTGGGGGCGCATTTCCTCCCCAAAAACCTCGTCACCACGACGGCGCGGGCGCTGGAGGGCGTGGGGCCGATCGGTTTTGGCTTCCTGCTTGGGTTCGGGATATTGCTTATCGAAACTCTGGCGCCCGAAGGCGTCGCGCCATTTATCTATTTTCAGTTCTAGATTGGAAGAGTGAGACATGTCGTTCGCATTGGATTTCCGCAAACAGCAACAGCAAAAACGCAGAGCCGCCGCGCTTGAGGATAAAGCGAGGAACAGCTTTGTGGCATTACCGGCGGAGGCCGGCGCTGACACCAAAGGCAACAGGCGCCGGGTCATGCTTGCGCTGCTGATCGCGGGCTCTGTCCTGAGCATTTTCAATTCCGAAGGGCTGGTGCGCTACACGCAAAACCTCGCCGGCAA
>CAYOEI010000200.1:0-2619 GCA_964402825.1 uncultured Hyphomicrobiaceae bacterium | reverse complement strand
CCTTATTGACAACGAATGTCATGCTATCCTTCCCGGTTACGTTCAGGGCATGATAAAATTCGTGTCGAAGGTTCATTCTTCCCTCAGTGGTTGGGCATTAATCTCGTTCATAATCTCTAGCATTTTGTCGTCTTCTAGATGGAACAAATCGTCCGATTTTTCTCGGAATTTTGCCATCTGTTGCAACAGGCCCAGCATCTGATGAAACCTCATATCTGGATACATCTCCCAGAATGCTTGAACATGCGACATGAGAATCGGGATTCTCTTCGGGTCTCTCATTTGTGCCTCCTGAACATCTAGCCCATCGTTTCAGGGCTCTCTTGTTGGCTTTTCCAATCACTTGAGCCCAAGTTTTCCTTTCTTCGTGAAAGTTTTCCATGGGTATCTTAACTGATGGACCCTGTGCTTTGCAAGTGGCGCACTGAATAGTAACGAAAATACTATCAAATCGATAGGGATACGCATCCCCACCACAGAATGGACACGGGATATCGGATTTGGACATGAGTTGCCTCGTTTAACGTTTTCCAGCGAATTGACTTGCCAAGTCGTTTACCAACTCGGCCCGATTACGTACAAACTTACGATACTCTTCTTGAACCAGTCTTTCAACTAGTTCTGCCATCTTCACATCATATGAATCGGCCATTTCGTCTAACTGAGATTTTATATCAGGATCGATTTTACAAAATAAATTCCTACGACGATCTCCTACAACCTGATTGTAAAGAGCATCGATAGAGATCTCTGGATTGTCATCCCGCCAGTCATCTCCCAACCTTTCCTGGATGATCCTCAGTTTCCGCTTCGTCGCGTAGCTCAGTTCCGTCATTCTCGTCTCCCTCAATATTAATATTATCACTATGTATATATCCAAATGAAACAAGTTTTTTCCAAGATATAGGGTCTTTTCGTTTTTTCTTGAAGATAGCATCTTGCAGTCCCATATTTTTCAAAATGGTTCTGACGAAGTAGACCGGAAAGATAGCGAACCCAAAGGTATAGCCCAAAATTGCACCGGGCCAATCAATAAGGAGATTCCCAAGATATGCCAAGACAATGGCAGGGGCGAGAACGGAGAATGTGATTATGAGTAGAAGTTGTTTGCAGGTGGACGCTTCAAACAGACGAAAAATGAAATAGTCGAATCTAGTAGCTTGATTTTTCTGATTTTTCATTGTGCTCCATCTGAAAAGAAAGAATGGGATTCCTACCCGAAGGCTTTGGTGACAAGGCTTGGAATCCCAAGGAAACCTCGGACGTGCGGGTGTTTAGTCCGCTATGAGCTTACGCAGCTAGTGCGTAGTCTCCGTCATAGATTGCTTCGTTTGCAATTATAGTTTTGAACCTTTTCGCGGTATCTACGGTAATCTCGCTACTGGCCTTTATCTCACCACGTCGAAACCGGGGCACCCCCATGAAGAGTCGAAACAAAATTTGGTGGAGGTGGCGGGAATCGAACCCGCGTCCGCAATGCCTATTACGCTTTCACTCAGGCGATTACCTTTCTATTTATAGCCTAATTCTCAAGCAATGTCAAATTGATAAATATTCTTGTAATAATCGGAGTATTCCTATGACTATCACACTTTTGACCGGCGAAGCTGTTGTAGACGGCGCATTAGAAACTATCACTAGAAGTGATACTGGAGGTTCATGGATAACCGATGGGTTTCGGATAGGGCAACTCGTTTCTATTGCCGGGTTTGTAAACTCAGAAAACAATGATACCAATTTTGCAATCACTGATGTCAATACTTCGGTTCTAACTCTTGATGCTGATTTGATATCAGAAACTTCGACAGTGCCAACAACTTATACCATCACACAATCTTCTATTAGTCCACAATCCACTACCACCATTGGCGTAACAATTGATGCACTTAGAGCATCAAACGGAAGTTCTGCTCTTCCTAGCATTTCATTCAAAAACCAACCAGACATGGGACTTTACATCAAGAGACAAGATGGAGGTGTTCCTATTCCAGGAAATCATTTGCATTTTGCTGCTGATGGTGCAAGAGTGTTTAGAATTCTTAGAGACGGAACCTTACGAGTAAACAGTGGCTATTTCGGAAAAGTGCTTATCGCCAACGATATTCCAAATAAACGCTATGTGGACCAATGGAATATCAATACCCAGACAGGAACATCATATACTCTCGTATTCGCGGGGAATGACACTTTGCCAGATGACGGAGATCTAAACAAGATTGTAAGTTTAGACAACGGATCAGCCATAACATTAACTGTCCCAGACAATGCAACAGCCGATTTCCCTGTCGGTTCTAGGGTTATGCTTCTTCAGCAAGACGTTGGCACTGTAACAGTTTCACCAGATGTCGGAGTAACAATTCAGTCTCTCGGAGGAAGCACGAGTATATCCGGTCAATTCGGAGTGGCTATGCTAGTTAAGGTGGGAACTGATACTTGGAATCTATCTGGAGATATATAATTTAACGTCTTCGTCTCTTCCTATCCCTAGTGTCTTTGTGCCTATCCACAAACTCGGGATCACGAGCGAACTTCTTCTGAACCCATATGATGTATTTTTTTATCTCGGGATGGGCCTTCAATATCTCCCAAGTATTGTATTCTTTAGCCAGGGTGTTTTCG
>CAYOEI010000199.1:0-2535 GCA_964402825.1 uncultured Hyphomicrobiaceae bacterium | reverse complement strand
GGCTTCACAATCTCCACGGCTACGGGCCTCGGTGTCCCGTCTTGTTTAGCGTCGTGTCCGTAACGACGTGGGTCCAGTAACGGCCTGTTCACCAGACCCAATTTCGGCAGCGCCCCTTGGGCCCACCGACACCTCAGACTTCCTGCCCGTCTCCACTTCCAGCGTTACCGGTGTTTCCACCCATACCGCCTTTGCACAGCCGAGATTCAGCCCTTGCGCCGGGTTCAGTCGCACTGCCTATGCCACCCTCGGCGAAGGATGACATCGGACTTGCCATGTCCGAAGCTGTTGGGATTGGCCTCTCGAAAGAGGTTGGCCCCGACAGCCACGTTCAACATTATCTGGATTCCGCGTTGGCGCCAGAGCCGGTCGTGCGGTTTAGCGGACTTATCCCCGCTATCCACAGTTTCCGCAGGCGGTGCGAGGCACGAATCCCGCAAACAGGGCAGATTTATGTGCAATCCAGTTTCTTGAAGTAGAACCAGCGCGTAAAAAACCATTGTCCGCCCTTAAAATCCTTCTCGACACAGGTCTTGTAGTAGGCACCGCATACTTCCTTGGCGATGCTCCAAGCCTCGGATTGATCGGGATGCTTGATCTTGCTCTTGCACCTGACGAACTCGTTACGGCACGCCTGCAGAGCCAGGCAGAGCTGCCTGTCGCGCTCACCTGGCGAGAGTTTCTTTGACTGCTGCGCTTTAGTGCTGCCGGCTGCCTTTTGGGCAACAGGTTTCCCTGGTTTCCGGGCTGGCAATGCGGACGGCGTAGCGTGAGGCTTATTGTTTTCATGGGCAGCGAGACGGACCGGGCGCGCATGGTCATAAGCACCATAAGTCTCCGCCGAAAAAGCATGCTCTCCCGCAGGCAGCGCCGTGAAGCACACCCCGAACACAATCAGTGCCGCCGGTATACGCGACATCTCATGCCCCTTTTGTATTTATAACCCCAAAATAAATCGCGTGAGATTGAATGGAAAATCACGCGTGATCAGTTACATATTCCGCCATCGTAGCGCTTTCAAGGCCGGCCCTAGAGCAAATTTCGGCTCATCTGCATAGCGGGCCAGCAAACGGCGCCATCGCATTTAATGTTTTAGATTACCCATTGTACCCAAGTGATTTGATTTTCACCGAAATCTGCACATCACCATGATGCTCAAATTTGAGAATAATATCGAACTTCTCCCCGGTTGAGAGTTTTCGCGTGAGCCCCATAAGCATCACGTGAAATCCGCCCGGCTTGAGTTCAACCGCTCCTTTTGCCGGCACGGCAATCCCATGCCCTGAATGGCGCATTTTCATGACGCCGCCTTCCATGAGCGTGGCATGAAGCCCGGCGCGCTTCGCCACGGCGGCGCTCGCGCCAACAAGCTTGTCGGCCTTGTCGCCTTTGTTCGAAATTTTCAGATAGACAACGCCATTGGGCGCGTTGCCGATCGATGGCCGCGCCCATGCGTCCTGCACGCTTAATGCTCCCGCCGTGACCTCACTGGCCCGCGCGCCCGTCGAGAGGAAGAGCATGAGGATGACGCTGGCCGCCAGAATGGGGAGAGAAGAAAGAACTGATTTTTGACGGCGCATGGAGGAATACCTTGGCATAGTGTCCGGCCCGAAACTCCGGCACGGGTTTGACGGGCCATATTTTGAGAGATTTTTAAGGGTTGAGAATAACTTCTGGCATGTATTCATCCATATTACACAAAGTCGCAGTTTCTCATGCCGTTCAGGTGGGTATCCACTTTTTCAGTCAAACTCCGGCGTCACGCCGGGCGGTACGGAGAAGCCGAGATCGCCGCGTTCAATAACGGCTGCCCGGCCGCCACTTTCCTTGAGTAATTTTTTCTGCGCGTCCTTGGCCGCGGCATCGATCGCTTGCGGATCGCAGATTTTAAACAGTTCACCCGTCAGCTCTTCCAGTATTGGCTTTGCGTTCTCGTCTTCCGCCAGGTCGTTCAGCTCCTCGGGATCCTCTACAAGATCGAAGAGTTGCGGTGGATAGTGCGCGTAATAGATGAGTTTATAAGGGCCTTTGCGGATCATGTAGGCAGCGGTTTTCGAGCCCATGGCGTGGTACTCGGAAAACACCGCGCGGGTCCTCCCCTCTCCGGCAATCAGCTGCATTAAATCAATGCCCGGGTGGTCGCCGGTAACGGTTTCAGGCGATGTCTCGCCGGTGCATTCCATGAAGAAGGGATAGAGGTCCAGCAGATTTGCGGGCGTCTCCACCACCGCGCCGGCCGGGATATCGGGGCCGGTCACAATGAGAGGAACGGCAACCGATTCTTCCAGCATGGTCGACTTTCCCCAAAGCCCGCGCGCACCTAGATTGTCACCATGATCGGAGGTGTATACGACGCGCGTATCGCCGCTGAGGCCGGCGTCGCCCAGCGCCTGCAGAACATTACCAATATTGTGATCGAGGAAACTGCACAGGCCCAGATATCCGGCCTGCGCGCGCTTGACCATATCCGCGTCTTCAAAGAAATCGTCATAGGCGAAGGATGCGCGGTAGTCCTCAAGAAAGGGGTGCAATGGC
>CAYOEI010000198.1:0-3775 GCA_964402825.1 uncultured Hyphomicrobiaceae bacterium | reverse complement strand
GGATTTCGTGCAAACTGATGCGGCTGTTAATCCCGGGGCTTCGGGGGGTGCGCTTGTAACTCAGGATGGTAAATTCGTTGGGTTGCTTTCGGCAATATTCACCAAGACGTCTGACGCTAATATAGGTATCAATTTTGCTGTATCGGCCAGGCTCACACATAATGTGGCCGTTCAGCTCAAGCAAAAGGGCCGCGTCAAAAGACCGATCAGCGGCATGAAACTGGAACCGGTGCCTGCCAAAGGGGAAACAGGCAGGCTTGGCGCGCGTATTGTGTCAGTGAGGCCAGGCTTTATTGGCGAGAAAGCAGGATTAAAGGCAGGCGATATTATTCTTCGCGCAGGGGGCCGGCGGGTGCGAAAGCCGGCGGATTTTGTCAGTACAATGTCTGGCCTTCTGGGCTCGGACACGTTGGAGATTGAGATTGAACGCGGAGGAGCTGCACTCAAGCTTCTCCTGAAGAAATAACGACAGCACTTAACTCAGGAGAAAAATCATGGATGAAGATCGTTTCAATATGTCATTGCGTAAATTCCTCAAACAGGTCGGGGTGACCTCACAGCAGCAGATCGAAAAGATTGTGCGTGAAGGCGGCGCGGGCGATGCGGCCTTGATCAAGGTAAAAATGGTTCTGACGGCTGAGGGCACAAAGCTGGACCACACCGTCGAGGGCGAAATCGAAATTGGTTAGGGTCCTGACCCCTAGGATCATAACCAGAGGAAAA
This sequence comes from uncultured Hyphomicrobiaceae bacterium, assembly GCA_964402825.1. Lineage (GTDB taxonomy): Bacteria > Pseudomonadota > Alphaproteobacteria > Rhizobiales > Methyloligellaceae > UBA2767. Next base: position 3,052 of record CAYOEI010000198.1, on the reverse strand, counting down.
AGCGCATTTAACCGCAGCGATAGAACAGCATGCATTTACCCGACCCTGCACTTCCCCCCTTGCTGAAAGGCCATGACGTGCCCGGCACTGAAAGCGCGTTTGAAACGGCGCATAGAGGCGCGTCTTCGGGCAAATTTGGCGCCGGCGATGTGGTTTGGAGCCGGCATGCCTCGCAAGTTGATATCGCCATCGTGCTGGAGCCGGAAGTGCCCTTGGAGTGCGCGGTGCAGATGCTCCCCCTCTCCCTGGTCGCCATTGGCGATTGCCTTGGTGCGCTGACGCCGCCGCAGGTTGGCCTGACATTCACCTGGCCCGGAACCATCCGCCTCAACGGCGCCGATGCCGGCGTCATGAGGGTGGCGGCCGGCGGTGAGCAAGACTTGAATGCGGTGCCCGACTGGATGGTGGTTGGGCTCTGGCTTCGCCACAAGCGCGTGGACACCGACCCGGAACCTGGCGAAGTGCCGGATCAGACATGGTTGTCGGAAGAAGGGTGCGAAGATCTGACCCTGACGGAAATTATCGAATCCTATTCCCGGCATTTCCTCACCTGGCTCAACAGCTGGAATGAAGACGGGTTCAAATCCGTGCATGCCTCCTGGCTCTTTCGCGCCCATGAGAATGACGAACACATCGCCTTTGAGCTTGGCGGAAAAAGTTTCAGCGGTGTAATGCGCGGCCTTGATGACAATGGCAATCTGCTGTTTCGGGACGGCGACGCCATGAGTTCCGCGCTGCTCATCGATGCTTTCGATTTTCCGGAATCCTGAAGTGAAGTTTCTCAAAACCATACGTTTCGACATGTCAGACGATCATGTGTTTGAAGACGCCGCCGCGCCCGATGAATGGGCGGTCTCCGGCGCATTCGTTTTTTCCGGCATGGAACGCGATCAGGTGACGGGCAAGGTCAAGCAGGCGTTCGCCAACGGTTTTCTCTCGCTTCAGTCCTTCGGCCGCTCCACATTTGTCTCCGTCGCCGAGTTTGGCGATGATGATATGGCTTTGACCGAGAGTCTGCTGGCGCAGTATTTTATCGATGAATATGGCGCGCCGGACATCGAGGCGGCGCTGCCGGCGGCGCGCGAGGAAGTCAAATTTATCGTCGATCTGTGTGAGACTCCGCTCATCAACACCATTTTCACGGTGCGGCGCAGCTTTAACGAGGATGGGCAGATTGCGGAAGAGTTCCGCACCATCAAGGCGCCTGACTCAAAGCCGGTTCATACCCGGATATGGAGCGTGGTCGAAGACAGCGTGGCCGATGACAATGAATGATTTCTGGAAATCCGCCGGCATGCACCTGCTTGAGGTGAATGGCGATGGCTGGCTCTCGGTGACGCCGGATTTTCTGCGCGCCTATTACACCCGCCCCGAAGTGCATCCCGTTGAGACGTCATGCGAGAATGAGAAAAAACTCTTCGATGACCTTATGGCCGACCCTTATCTGGAGGTTGGCAAGGACCGGCTCGCCAAACTCGAAGACCAGGACACGGCGTATAATTACGAGGTAGTTCTGGGATTTCGCGCACACCTGCTGGAGACCGGTACGATCGAGGGGGCTTATCTGAAGATGATGCGATCCGGGGCCGCCGACATACCGCCCGTTTTTATCGATCAGCTGGTGCATCTGATCCTGCGCAATATGCTCAACAACTGCGATGATCCCATCCGGCTGCGCGCGGCCGAGATATTTTTCCGCGAGCAGAATGTCAGCACCGATGATGGGCGCGTCATGCTGGCGGACGAGGAAATTGTCTCCATGCACTCAACCACCGGCGGGCTGGGCTCGCTGGGGCAGTTACTCGCCGATAGCGAGACCCCCTTGCGCAAGGTCGAGCTGGACGTTCTTGATGAGGAGAACAAAGACGCCTATTGGGAGCGCTCCGAGCGGTTCGACATGGTGATTGATTTTCGCTTCACCCAGCCGGCGCTGGACGCTTTTGCCCGAGTGCTTGAGGCCTGGATGGCGCATTTTCTCAATCTGAAAGTGCGCGTCGAACCGCGCCAGACTATCAAGGATGAGCATTGGAGCTGGCACATCGGGCTCGACAAGGAGTCGAATCGTATTCTCAACACGCTCTATGAGGGCAAGGAGTTGCCCGAAAGCGATGGCGAGTTGCTCATTGCACTGTTTCGCATGTGGGTGGAGGATGACGCCGTGCTGATTTCATCCATGCACGGCAAGCCGATTTATCTCGGTCTGGCCATGACGAGCGAAAAAATCGTCAGGATGAAGCCGCAGAATCTGCTCACCAACATGCCGCTGCCGCCCCAGACCTGAGTTAGGTTTGCTGACATCAGCAGCGCCGGACAGCCTGGCAGCGCGCATCTGATCATGTGTTTCTCTCGGCGTCTTCCACCGCATCGGCGAAAGCCTCAAGCGTAGCAAAATGATAATCGGGTACCGTCACGGTTTCAGGGGCGGGTGTTGCGCCAAATCCCTGATCGCCCTGACGCCGTTCAATCCAGCAGGTCGTGTAGTTGAGCGCCATGGCGGCGCCAATGTCGTGATATTGGCTCTGGGCAACATGGATGAAATTTTTCTGTTCGTAGCCATGCGCATTCTGGCGCTCCAGGCAGAAGGCGAAGACGCGCTCATCGGGCTTGTTGAAGCCAACATCTTGCGCTGTCACCGTGTCATCGAATGGACTGCCAAGGGTTTGCGCCATGTGACCCAGCGCCCAATTGTCCGCATTGGTGAGGGCAACGAGACGGAACCGTTTGCCCAGCCGCTCAAGCGCGAGAACACTGTCCGGGAACGCGGGCCAATGGGGAATGGACAAACGAAAGCCTTCCGCGCACTCCTCCTCATCCGGCAAACCCAGCTCCTGCGCCATCGAAACGTAGACTGGCGCAAGCATTTGCGTAAATGGCACTTCCGGGGTCATGACCTGCTGGCGGGCTTCCGCCGCGCCAAATGCCGCCAGGATTTCGTCATCCGGCAAGGTCTTGCCGGCGCCCTGACTGATGTTTTTTATATATGCGGTAATGCCGGCTTCGAAGTCGATCAGCGTGCCGACAACATCGAAGGTCAAAATCGTTTTGCCAGTCA
>CAYOEI010000197.1:0-2620 GCA_964402825.1 uncultured Hyphomicrobiaceae bacterium | reverse complement strand
CCCCCGTCACTTCGTCAAACAGCATCACGTCCGGGGTCATGGCGAGCGAGCGTGCTATGGCGACGCGTTGCTGCTGTCCACCTGAAAGCTCGCCCGGATAGCTGTTCTCCTTGCCTTCCAGACGTACCTTCTTGATGAGTTTCTTCGCATACGCCGCGACCTCGTCCTTGTCCTGCTTGAGCACCGTGATGGGCGCCATCATGATATTTTCGATCGCCGTTTTGTGGGGGAACAGATTGTATTGTTGGAACACCATTCCGACCTTCTTGCGCAGCTCCAGCTTGTCGAGATCAGGATCGTTGACTTCCTGTCCCTCAACCAGGATGGAGCCTTTCTGGATATCGTTAAGCGCATTCACACAGCGGATCAGCGTCGATTTGCCTGATCCCGAGGGGCCGATAATGCAGATGCACTCGCCCTTCATGACGTCCATTGAGACGCCTTTCAGCACCTCCAGTTCGCCGAACGATTTGTGCAGGTCCTTGATCGAGACCATCGGCTGTTTTGGGGTCCATTCATCGGCTTTTTTTGCATCACTCATTTTCGAACTCCCCTCATAGAGTCTGGCGCCGTTACGTCTTGACCGCGAATTTCTTCTCAAGCCGGATCGTCAGGCGCGCAATCGGATAACAGTAGACAAAGAAAGTCACGAGGCAGAACCCGAAGAACGGAAAAAGGAGATCCGGATTATCGTTCTCCGCGGCGAGGGCCAAACGCACATAGGTAACCATCTCGTTGACACCGAGGAGTGAGACCAATGGGGTGGCCATGGTTAGAATCGCGTACCAGTTCATCCACGGCGGAATCATCTGTTTGACGCATTGCGGCAGAATGATCCGCCACAAAGTTTGACGGCGCGAGAAGGCCAGCGATTCAGATGCCTCCCACTGCGCCGTTGGCACCGATTGAATGGCGCCACGTACGATCTCAGAGACATTCGCCACGATCGGCAGGGTCAGCCCCAGAACGGCCTTGATCCAGTCCGGGAATTGGAAACTTACGCCCAGAATCTCCACGTTGACCGGAATGGAGAGCATCACAATATAGATGACGACAAGCCACGGGGAATTACGGAATGTCTGGGTGAAGAATTGTGCCAAATTTCGAGTGACTTTGTTGGGCGAAATTTGTCCTAAACCGAGAAAGATGCCCCCGAGGGTGCCGAGCCCCATGGTCGTAAAACTGATCAGAATATTAAGAGCAAATCCCTTGGTCAGAAGCAGCGGCATCCAGCGTAGCAGGACCTGCCAAATACTCTCATTCTCAGCGCCCTGCTGGGCAAGGGCGATCATGGGTGTGAGAGCCACCGCCGCGAACAGGACGAGTATTGACCAGGGCGGGAACGAGGCAAGCCAGGCGGAAAAACCGATCGCCTGACGAGGCGTATCATATTTTTCCCGAAAGGAGTGCATTACGGCCATCGACGATGATCCGGGCGCATTCACTCCAGCTATATTTATGAGCGCCAAGACTTATCCTCCATAGCCGGGAATCCGGTTCGAGCGTTCCCAGCGCTGCATACCAGCGGCGAGAATTCCCACCAGAACGATGTAGACGAAAAACATCAGTATCATCGACGGATATTGCGCTGTCGTGTAATCACTCATGATTTGCACGAGCTGGTAAAACAGCTCGGGCACTGCGATCACCATGGCTTGTGTCGTGGTCTTCAGCAGGTTGATGAGATTGGCGTTGAGCGCGGGCAGGCAGGCACGGAACGCCAGGGGCAGTGTGACCTCGAAATAGCTCTGCAGCGGGCTCATCCCCAGGGCTGAGGCGGCCTCTTTGGTTGTGCTCGGCACCGACTCGAGCCCGGCGCGGAAAATCTCCACATTGAAAGCGCCGGCAAAAAAGCTCAGCGAGATGATCGCCCAGCCAACATTCGATATGATCGGTACTTCCAGCCAGCCATCGGGCGAGTAGGTCGGCGTGAATTGTCCCAGCGCGAAGTAGAAGAATAGTAACTGCACCATGGGCGGCGTATTGCGGAAAAACTGGATATAACCTTGCATTGCTCCTTTAAGCAGTCTGGATTTTGAGGTCTGGAAAAAGGCGCCGAACACACCGATAATCAGGCTGAAGATGATGCACATGACGGCAAGCTTGACGGTCATCCATATGCCGTCCAGGACACGCGAAGCCTGAACCGGATCGTGGAAGAAAACGAAATTCAGCTTCGGATAATTTTCTGCTAGTTGCTGGAAAAATTCCTGCATAACTCGTACTTCTCAGAACCGCGAACAGAGCCGGTATAGCTCTATGATGTCCAGGTGATGACCGGCGGGAGCACCGCCCCCGGGAACTAATGGCCCGGGGGTGACAACAATGCCTATTTCTTCATCCAATCCTTCATGCGTACTTGCTGCTCCTTCAAGAAGGCTGATGCCTGAATGCCCCATTTCGCTTCAAGCTCGATCAACCGGCCGCTTTCCAACCAGTTATATTGCATGCCGGACATGAAGCGCCCGAAAGCACAGTCCTGCTCAGCCGTTGGTACGGCGATGACCCAAGGGGTGTCATCCTCAGTTGGGAGGGGCATTTCAAATCCTTCCCATTTGCCAGAGGAGAGATCAGACATGATTGAGCTGTCATCGGACAGGAAGCCGATACATTTTTTATC
>CAYOEI010000196.1:0-4650 GCA_964402825.1 uncultured Hyphomicrobiaceae bacterium | reverse complement strand
ACATCGATGTCGGTGACGCCGTCAAAGGCGATAATAGCTATGGAGGTCATTTGCCTGTCCTGTCGTTCACGCGGCCAGCTTGTCCATCTCGGCCTTGATTGCGGTGCCCATCTCTTTGGTGCCCACCTGCTTGCACCCTTGTTGCATGATGTCGCCCGTGCGCAGCCCCGTATCGAGCACATTGGCGATGGCTTTGTCGACCATATCCGCCGCCTCGATCATGTTGAAGCTGTAGCGCAGAGACATGCCGAAGCTGGCGATTGTCGCAATCGGGTTGGCCAGATTCTGGCCCGCGATATCCGGCGCCGTACCATGGACCGGCTCGTAGAGAGATTTGCGCTTGCCGTCTATTTCTGCGCCCAGCGAAGCTGAAGGGAGCATGCCGAGCGAGCCGGTCATCATCGCGGCTTCGTCGGACAGCATGTCACCAAACAGATTGTCGGTCACCAGCACGTCGAACTGTTTCGGTTCGCGCACCAGTTGCATGGCGCAATTGTCGGCGAGGATGTGGTGGCACTCCAGATCGGAATATTCTTCGCGGAATATGCGCTCCGCGACTTCGAGCCACAGGACGCCGGTTTTCATCACATTATGCTTTTCGGCCGAGTGAATTTTCTTGCCGCGTTTTCTCGCCAGGTCGCAGGCGACGCGGACGATGCGCTCAATTTCAGAAGTCGTGTAAACGGTCGTATCCACAGCGCGCTTCTGCCCGCCGGGCATATCGGTGATTTCCTTCGGCTCGCCAAAATAAGTCCCGCCCGTCAGCTCGCGCACGATCATGATGTCGAGCCCCTCGACATGCTCGCGCTTTAACGAAGATGCATCGGCGAGAGCCGGGTAGCAGATAGCCGGGCGCAGATTGGCGAACAAATCGAGGTCTTTCCTCAGACGCAGCAAGCCCGCCTCGGGGCGGATTTCAAAATCAACACCATCCCATTTCGGCCCGCCGACCGCGCCAAGGATCGATGCATCCGCCCTATGGGCCTTGTCCACGGTCTCATCGTTAACCGGCACGCCATGCTCATCAATGGCCGCACCGCCGACGAAAGCTGTTTCTACATTGAAGCTGTTCTGGGTCTGGGAGTTGAGCCACTCAACCACGCCTTCAACCTCACCCATAACCTCCGGGCCGATGCCGTCACCTGGAAGCAGAAGAAGATCATAATTTGCCATGAGTCTGCGCCCCAAACTTGAAACCAAAATTTGTTGGAATTGTTCCGGCAACGGGTAACGGATTAGCTCACTCTTGGCAAGGAGATGGAGCCCCCGGCCTTTCTCAATAGCCGGGGGTACGCTGGGATGGAACTAGTCAGTTAATGCCATCATCAAGCAGTTTGACAAACCCTATAGCTGACCCTTTTTCATCTGGCTCGCGATATGGTCCGCCTGGCGTATCGCCAGCGCCACGATTGTCAGGGTTGGATTTTCCGATGCACCGGTTGTGAAAACGCTCCCATCGGACACAAACAGATTCTTGATATCGTGGGTCTGGCCCCACTTGTTCACCACGCCATCCTTCGGCTTTGCACTCATGCGATTGGTGCCAAGATTGTGCGTGGAAGGGTATGGCGGCGTCGGGAATGTGCGCGTCGCTCCGACCGCGTCATAGACTGCCGAGCCCTGCTTGTAGGCATGGTGCCGCATGGCGAGGTCATTGGGGTGATCATCGAAATGCACATTCGGGATCGCCATGCCATGTGTATCCTTTTCCTTCGCGTGCAGGGTGATGGCGTTCGATTCCTGCGGCATATCCTCACCAACCAGCCACATGCCGGCCATATGGTCATACATATCCATGGCGGCGGAGAAATGACGCCCCCAAGCGCCAGGATCGAGGAAGGCCGCCATGAAAGGCACACCGAGAGAAAGGGTCTCCATTTCGTATCCGCCAACGAACCCGCGCGAGGGATCATGCCTGGATTCATCGGTGATGATGCCGGCCATGGTGGTGCCGCGATACATATTCACCGGCTTTTCGAATGTGGCGTAAACCGAGCCGGTCATGTGGCGCATATAGTTCCTGCCGACCTGACCCGAAGAGTTCGCCATGCCATCGGGAAACATGCTCGATGCTGAATTCAGCAACAGCCGCGGGCTTTCAATGGAATTGCCCGCGATACAAACCGCCCGCGCCTTCTGGAGCTGCGTATGGCCATCCTTGCCGGCATAGACAACACCGGTCACTTTACCCGTTTTGTCATGCTCGATTTTCAGGACCTGCGAGTTTGACCGCACTTCCAGCTTGCCGGTCTTCTCACCAAGCGGAATTTCGGCGTAGAGGGTCGACCATTTGGCCCCCAGCTTGCAGCCCTGAAAACAGAAACCGAGCTGACGGCAGGACGTACGATCCCGCCTTGGCTGCGAATTGATAGCCATGCGTCCGGTATGACAGGTTTTGTAGCCAAGCTTGTCGGCGCCGGCCTTCATCACCTTGAAGTTATTGTTGCCTGGCAGGCCAGGAATATTGTTGGTCCGGGTCACGCCCATGCGATCTTCGGCTTTCGCGTAATAGGGCTCCAGGTCCTTGAGCGTGATGGGCCAGTCAAGCAGATTGGCGCCCTTCACAGCGCCATAAGTCGTGAGCGCCCTGAATTCGTGATCCTGGATGCGCAGTGATGCGCCGGCCCAGTGGACCGTCGATCCGCCAACAGCCTTCACAATCCACGCCGGAAGCCCCGCGAAATCTTTCGCCACACGCCAGTTCCCCGATGTCGTGCGCTTGTCGAGCCAGGATATTTTGGAGAACATGTCCCATTCCTGGTTCTCAAAGTCGTCTATCTCGTGGCGCCCTCCGGCTTCCAGAATTACAGTATCAATACCCTTCAGCGCCAAATCCGTGCCAAGCGTACCGCCGCCCGCGCCGGAGCCGATTATAACGACAACGCTATTGTCATTCAGTTTGTATGGAGCAGCCATTGCTCATCCTCCCAGTTTGATATCGGTCGGCCTACAGCCAGCTAATGTCGTCAAAACCACGCTCGAGATAGCCCCCCTTGGAAAACGAGTCTCCCTCGTAGCCAAGCTTGGCCCAGACATCCTTGTTGTTGTAGATTCCGGTAACCAGGCCACCGCGGATCTTCTGGAAAAAGGCATCGCCCTCGATCTCTTTCAGGATTGCAACGCGGTCGCTCTCCCAGCCAACATCGGTATAGGGCATGGCGTGCCTGGCGTTGGCCTTGGAATTGAGTAAGGCGACGCCGTCTTCCAGCAACTTCTTCGTACCGGCGTCCTTGCCGGCCGCCTTGTCGTGCCCTTTCATCGCCTCGGCGTAAATCCTGTCACCAAAACTGTCGTGGGGATAAATATCCCTGGCCATCTGGATCAGAGTGCGCATCGTGGCGGGTTTCAGATTCTTGATCATCATCCCCCAGGCCTCACCCGGATTAATCAGGGCCGCGCCCGAAATTGTGATCGCCGCGGCCCCGCCGGCGGCCAGGAAATCCCGTCGCGAAACCTTTGATATCTTGTCAACTAATCTCATATGTTTGCTCCCTTATTGATCCCTTATTGATCAGGGCCGGCTCAGGCGTTCTCACTGATACCGGCCATTCTTTTGCAGCACTTCAATCTTGTACCCGTCCGGATCTTCAACGAAAAAAAACCGCGCCATCACAGCCCCTTCATGGCTAAATTCCACCAGATCCTTTGGCTTCAACCCAAGGCGCTTGAAGCGCTCATGCTCGGTATCAATGTCATCGACCGCGACCGCGAGATGACCGTAGCCATCACCGTGTACATAGGGTTCGTTACGCCCCTTATTGACGGTCAGCTCGACTTCAAAATGACTTTCATCATTGCGCAGATAGACAAGTTCGAAGTCGTCGAAATCGAAACGATCCGCAATCCCAAGGCCGAACGCCTGTTCGTAAAAGTGAATGGCGCGGTCCATGTCGAGCACACGAAGCATGGTGTGAATTACCTTGGCCATGCGGCCAGTCCCTCCCATATGCTAGTGCTTGCGAACACTAAATACAAACACAGCCGCACTGCCAGAAGCTGTGCCGCAGCATCAAAACCAGTTTAGGAGAATGGGAAATGGAGCGGGTAGTATGGGTATACTACGCGGTGCAATTATATTGTTCAGTCTCGCGAAGGGTAGCGGCTCATACCAGTGCAGATGCAAATTACCCAGCTGGTACGGAAACTCTTTCCCCGCCAATAGTGGCTTCATGAGTGGCTTCATGAGCGGTTTCCTGGCGGAGCGCTTCGATATCCACATTGCCCTTGACCTCACCGACATAGGTCAGACAGGCGCAGCGTAGCAGCGACGCAAAGTTTCTGTTGGTTCCGGAAAGCTCCATCACTTCATCATGCAACTCGGTCAGAAACTTGCCAAGCGGCATGTCCTGAGCATCGGCGATTTCCTCAAGAATATCCCAAAAAACCCGTTCCAGCCGGATGCTGGTAACATGCCCGCCGAGACGGACAGAGCGCGTCTGGCTTCCATAGGTTTTGGGCGATTGGGCTGAGAAAATATGGCACATGACAGGACCTCCCATTCCGGCAGAACGTTAAGATACTAGCATGGAGGAAGGGAGAAGCGGCAATTTTCGACTCATCAGAGCCTAAAAGCGATTCAAAACGCCTGCGCGACCGCTTCTTATCGCCCTGATTTTATACTCCTAAACCCACGGCCGGGCGGCGTCCGCT
>CAYOEI010000195.1:0-3245 GCA_964402825.1 uncultured Hyphomicrobiaceae bacterium | reverse complement strand
GCGGCTCCAGAGCGCTGTGAGAGGGAAACAGGGCTAAGCCTTTTTCGTCCTGCTTGCCGATAATCACCGGAGCTTCCGGCCTGCCGTATAAAAGCTCCTTGAGCTGGGTTTCGATGAGGGATCTTTTTTCTTCAACCACGATCACCAGATCAAGGCTTTGAGCGAAGCGGGCAGCACCATCAGGCTCCAGCGGCCAGGTAACGCCGAGTTTGTAGAGCCGCACTCCCAGAGCCGCCGCCTGCAATTTGCCTATACCCAGTATATCGAGCGCTTCTTCGGTATCGAGATAGCTCTTGCCGGCGGTGATGATGCCAATCTTAGGCGCACCGCCGCCATCGAGAATGTAGCGATCAAGCTTGTTGGCGCGGGTGAACGCATGCACGGCCGGTATCTTGTAATCGAACAGCCTCGCTTCTTTTTCCAGCACATGATCAACACGGCGGATGCTGAGGCCACCTTCAGGCATGTCAAAATCCTCCGGCACAATGATCGGAAGCCGGTCCACATCGCCGTCAATTGACCCGCTCTGCTCGATATTGTCCTTCACGCATTTGATTCCGGCCCACACCCCGGCGAAGCGCGACATCGCCCAGCCATAAAGGCCGTAGTCCAGCACTTCTTGCAGACCAGCCGGGTTCAGGACCGGCATCATCGCGTCGATGAATTTGAACTCCGACTGATGGGCGGAGGTTGAGGATTCGCAGGTATGGTCATCACCCATCAGAGCGATGACGCCGCCATTGGGCGATGTGCCGGCGTGGTTGGCGTGCCGGAATGCGTCTCCCGAACGGTCCACACCAGGGCCCTTGCCATACCAGATTGAGAAGACGCCATCATAGCGGCCGTGGCCGCGAAGCTCCGCCTGCTGGGCGCCCCAGATGGCCGTGGCCGCCAGATCCTCGTTGAGGCCCGGTTGAAACAGAATTGAGCGCTCTACCAGATATTCTTCCGCCTGCTCCAGTTGCATATCAAGCCCGCCCAGCGGCGAGCCGCGATACCCCGATATATAACCGGCGGTATTCAGGCCCGCGCGCGCATCGCGTTCCTGCTGCATGAGAGCCAGGCGCACAATCGTTTGCGCGCCATTCACGAAGATGCGTGATTGGGTCAGGTCATACCGGTCGTCAAGTTGAATATGCTTCATATCGTCAATTAAGGTCCGAACGCGTTTATGTCATAACAATTGTGTTTGGGCGGGCGGTCAACTCAACACAAATCTAATTTACAAGAGCTTCCATTCCGCCCATCTGGATATCAGACTGAATATCATACAGACATATTAAGTGGATTTACCTGGTTTGAAGATAGCCAGAAAAAAACAACAAGACCCGATCCCTTGATTTGCTACAAGGCCCATCATGATGGACATAAGCTCAACGGACAGCCCGCGCGGATCAAAGGTTCATGATCTGGGATGCTTTGATGACCGCGTTTTGATATGCGGCGGCGCCTATTCCAACCTGGAGGCGCTGACCGCGCTGTTCGACGCCGCGCGCAAACTCGACATTCCCCCTGAACGCATCATCCATACAGGCGATGCGGTCGCCTATTGCGCCGACCCTGCCGACACGGTTGAGCTGTTACGCAAATCCGGCGTACATGCGATCCAGGGCAATGTGGAGGAAAGTCTTTCCTCTGCTCAGCCCGATTGCGGTTGCGGCTTTGACGAGGGCAGCTTTTGCGAAAAGCTCTCGGCGGAATGGTTTGCTTATTCCGATGCCCGCATCGGAAACGAAGCGCGGCAATGGATGGGAAGTTTGCCCCTTCACCTCACTTTCGAGATCGCCGGGATGCAGGTGCGCGTCGTGCATGGCGGCAATGATGCGGTCAACCGGTTCATGTTCGCGTCTCAACCCGACACTGATTTCGAAACCCAGTTCAAAGACGCCAACGCAGACATGATCATTGCCGGACATAGCGGTATCCCATTCACGCGCCGGGCGGGGGCGCGGGTCTGGCACAATTCCGGATCGCTGGGACTTCCCGCCAATGACGGGACGCCGCGCGTCTGGTATTCCGTGCTGACGCCTCGGACAAGCGGTATGCGCATCGACACCTATGCGCTGGACTATGATCATGAAGCGGCGCGGAAAAAAATGATTGAAGAAAATGTATGCCATGAATATGCACAAGCACTTGGCACCGGGTTGTGGCCGAGCCTGGATGTCCTGCCAAAAGTTGAAAAAGCAGCGGCCGGAACGCCGCTTGACATGAGTGAACCTGTTTTCATTGAGCGTATGGCGTCAGCCGGCGTATAGGCCATCATATTGCGATGAAGAGTAACATTCCGATCTTGTCTTATTTCCGAGCCGTGCTTTGCACACTAGCTATCACAGCCAGCACCGCAGCTGCCGCAGAGCCTGCGCAAGATCTCAAGGTGGTGGTAAGCATTGCGCCCATCCATGCGCTGGTTGCCGGCATCATGGAAGGCGTTGGTGCGCCGACGCTTCTGATCTCCGGCGGGTCCTCGCCGCATAGCTACTCTCTGAAACCGTCCGAGGCGCGCGCGCTGAACGGCGCCCGCGTTGTGGTGCGTGTGAGTGATCAATTGGAGAGTTTTCTGCAACGCCCTGTAGAAAACCTCGCAGGCAAGGCGGAGATTGTCACGCTCACTGAAATAAAAGGCATGATTGTGTATCCCTCACGCGAAGGCGGTCTTTGGGAGCGCCCGGAGCAGACCGGTAAAGACACGCATGACAATGCGCATAGCCTTCAAGGACACGACCCGCATATCTGGCTCGATCCGCGAAATGCCAAAACGATGGTCGGCGCTATCGCCAAAACATTGAGCAAGGCATATCCCGAGCACGGCAAGGCGTTCACTGACAACGCGAAAAAGCTGACTCTCAAACTGGAGAAGCTGGACCGGGCATTACTGGACGCGACAGGTCCGCTGCGCGGAAAACCCTATATCCTGTTTCACGATGCCACCCGGTATTTCGATACGCGCTATGAACTGAACGCCGCCGGCGCGATCACCATAAGCCCTGACCGCCCCCCCGGCGCCCGGCGCCTGAGTGAAATACGCGCGCACATCAAAGCGAATGGGATCTCTTGCGTGTTTACCGAGCCGCAATTCCAGCCAAAGCTGGTGCAAACCCTGATTTCAGGCACCAGCGCGCAAGCGGCAAGCCTTGACCCGATCGGAGCCGGCATCGCGCCTGGACCTGATCTCTATTTCAAGCTGATGCGCAATCTGGCGGCAAGCATGGCTGCATGCCTGAAAAACAATTCAAAATAAAACC